>JAISRD010000003.1 GCA_031273835.1 Treponema sp.
CTAAAGGGGGATTTTTCGGCCCCTTAGCCGCCGGGACCGGCGGTTAAATTTCCGCTTGCTAACGGCAGTTTTTTAGGGTAACTATCGACAAATTTTCCGTAACTACTACAATAGTTCCAGGCTCAGGCCGACAGCAGGCACAAACGCAGACTTCCCGTCCCGGCTCACGATTATGCTCTGCTAATTGAAAGGCGTGTCAAGTACCTAATCAACAACCTCGCCCTAAAGGGACGAGGTATGTTGTTCTCTAGCGGTGGTTAGACTCAGGGTTTAATACCCTTATAACGCCCTAAAGGGCGGGGTATTAAACCCTTCGCTACGAATAAAAAATCCCCGGAGCAGAGTTCCCCCCCCTCCGGGAAGCGTTTGCCATCGCTCAACGGCTGGAAATACACTATAGTTAAAGCGTGTCCGGTGAATCAAGCAGGGCGGGGAGCCGCATGGTGGTCTCCAAATAGCCCATCCGCCTTTTCTTAACCGTAATATCCATCAGGGCTATACCGGCGTCCTTCTCGACGCGGAAACCCCGGATTGAGACCGGGTCCTGCTCGGAAAGGCCCGCCTCATCGGCGGTTGAACCCCGTACTATTTTTTTTACCAGATAGGATGTGGAAAATCCCGTCGCCGAACCCGCAGGGGTCAGAATCAGCCCGAAGAGGGGCGCGGCAATACGCTCCTTACTGTCCTTCTCGGCGGCCTCCGCCAGGGGAACTTCGGGGCGGATGGTGGTCATGACCAGGTATCTGCGCAGGGCCCCCGTCTCGGGATCGGAGATTTCCAGGGCGGCCAATTCACCGGGTTTGCAGGGGAAAAGCAGGTCCTGGAGGGCCGGAATAAGGGAACCCTGGGGAGCGCTGGGCCTTATACCGTTGACGCTTTCAATGACGGAGCCCTCTTTGATACGGAGTTCCCACGAAGGGGTAAAGGGGGCCACGTAGATAATCTCCCCCTTCAGTCCGGGGGAACCGGTTTCGGCGATGGTAAGGCCCAGCCAGGGCCGTTCGGCCTTGCCTCCCTGTAACATCGCCGGAAGGGCCGCCGCGAGCCGTTCCGCCGGAACGGCAAAGTTCAACCCCTGGTATTGTTCCACCCCAGCGTAAACGATACCCACCAGGCGGCCCTCTCTGTCCACCACGGGCCCCCCCGAATTGCCGTGGTTCACTGCGGCGTCGATCTGTATCACATCCCCGATTTGTAAAAAACGCCTGCCCAGGGCCGAAACAATGCCCTGGGTTACGGTCTTTTCAAGGCCCCCGGGGGAACCGATGGCATAGACCGTGTCCCCCGTCCGGGGAATAACCCGGTCCACCACGGGAAATACATATTCGGGAATTACATCCGCCCTGATCAGGGCCAGGTCCATGGCCTTGTCCCAGCCTACTACCTTTGCCGGAATACGTACACTTGAAGAATCGCCCATGCGTATTGACATGCGGGAGATACCCTCGTATTTTGGATCAACTTCGCTGGAAATTACATGGTAGTTGGTAATCAGCAGCCCCGATGAATCAATAAAAAAAGCGGAGCCCAGGACCCTGTCGGGGAAGGCCCTGCCCCGGTCGGTTTTATACCCCCGGTCGATCAATACGGTGGCAACCCCCTTAACCATGTCGGCCACCGGGTCCCTGCTTTCGGCATATTCCCGAAGTTCCCGGGGAACTTCAGGCCGGAAAATACGGCCGGAAGCAGCGCGCTGTATACGCCCCGCCTTGAGGGAAGCGTCCGCCGCCTCAAGGAAAAAGGCGGCGGTACGGCGCTGTTTCTGTTCCACCGCCCTTTGCAGGAAGGGGAGCAGATCGCTAAAAAAGAGGGGCTCCAGTTCATGGGACCTTACGGCGGAAAGAAAGGCGTCCAAATTATTTCCCCCGGCCAGGGCGTCCTTTGCCCGGGCGAATATGATTTCAGGCTCCATGCCGGTACTTTCCACGGTAATACCCAGGTTCGCAAGGGACCGGGCCATGGAAGCGGCGTCGTCCCAGCGTTTTTCGGCAGCGGCCTCTGCCTGGGCCGCCCTTAAATTGTCCGCCGCGAGCTTTTCAAGGGAATCAAGCCGCGCCGCCGTTTCGGAGTCAAAGTCCCCGGCGTATTTACTTTCAGGCCCATAGAGTACCCGATAAACCCCGGCAAGATGTATGGCCCGGACAGGATCCGAATCGGCGTATTTTTCAATGTTACCGATCCTGTAGGTGCTGGTGGACCTGGAAGGATCGAAGGGGTCCTCCACCGTGGCGCAGGAAAAAAACAGCGCCGCCATTGTTATAACAAAAAAGACAAGCTTTTTATTCAGCATCATCGTTCCGTTTCCCGTATGCCGTCTCCGTCCAGATCCCAGAATTTCCGCAGTTCTCCGCCGGGACCCAGGCTTTCGGCATATTCATAAACGCCGTCCCCGTCCCAATCGCTTTCCGATAAAAACTGAAGGCCCTTTCCATCCGGGCTAAAATGCCGGACCGTTTCCATGCGTCCATCGGCGTCTAAATCGGCCCGCTGCCTTAAAGGACGGCCGCCTGAAAATTCCGTTTCCGCAAGCATCCTGCCCCCTAAGTATACCCTGGATTGTACGGGAATGCCCTTCTGCAGTTCAACCCTTTCCACCGCCCCCGGAAATTCCTCACTGGGCTGCTCGAGTTCGGCGGCAAAGGAAAGCAGGGAAAGTTCGCTTATAAGGGGGGTGAATTCGTCCCGTACCGGATAGAGGGGCCCTCCCTGTACCAGGGGGACAAAACGGAGGGGTGAAAAAAAATAATCCAGCGGACGCGGAATATAGCGCCTGCCCCCCAACTCCGCATGGAGCACCGCGGGATACCGCTCCCATTGGAGACGCGCCTTAGGGCGTTCCTGGTCCTTAACGGGAACGGCAAAGGTCCCCTCCTCATTCCAATAGGCGGAACTTACTATATCCGCTTCCTGGGGAACCCCGGCGGCAAAGGCTATAAGCCATTCCGCAAGGCCGTCCTGGTCCGCGTCATAGCTGTATTCGGTAATAAGGCCGTTCCGGTACCCGGTAACACTGTCGGCTATGCCGTCTCCGTCGGCGTCTTCCGTAATAAGGCCGGAATAGGCCGAAAGGTTCCGCCTGAAAAGCTCCCTCCCTTCTTCTCCCCTAAGGTTTTCCCACAGGGCAAGGATCAGGGCCTTATCCAGCGCGGTGATCTTCAGGTCCTTACCGCCCTCCGGCCTGGGGGCAAAAAATTCTTCCACCGCGGTATCGTCGCTTACCAGGCCCAGCATGAGGGCGGCGGGAAGGGACGCGGGATTTGCCCGGGACCGGAAAGCCGGAACAAGACCCCCTGAGCGGTAGGCCGCCGTGAGGCTGCGGGCTTCTTCGGTATCCCGTATAAAGGGGACGGCCAGATAGGCCAGCTCAGGGTCGGCCTCCAACAAGAGGGAAAGCCTCTTCAAAACCAGGGCGATAAGCTCCCTGTCTTCATCGCCGGCGTATACGGGGGGCTGAAGCCCGGCAACGTACTCAAAGAGGATACGCGCCGGCCCGGGATAGCGGGGAAACCGGTCCAGGGCCAATGCCATGCTGCGGCGGAATTCTTCCAGACCCCTGCCGGAAGCGCTGAGGCCCTTGAGGGCGCGGAGTTTCCAATAATGGGCGTCGTAATTTTCCTGATCGCAGTTTCGCAGAACCAACAGGGCGGCGTCGTACTGTTTCAGCTCGGTGAGGATCTTTGCTTCCATAATTCGGGCGGCCTCGGGGGTATAGGAATCCCAGCGATCCGTTTCAAGGCCGCGCCTCAGCGCTTCCAGTACCGCCCCCCTGGGTTTTCCGCAGGACGAACGGGCCAGGGCAAGCAGATAGGAAATATCCGACGAAAAATCCCCGTAATCCGCCCCCCGTTCAAGGCCGGCCAGGGCTTCTTCCCATCTGCCCCGGCGTATTTCATTTTCAGCCCAAACGAGGTAACGCCGGGCAACGGCGGGGTCCCCGAAAAGGGCCCCCCCGGATCCCTGGGCATTGAGGAACCTCACAAATGCAAGGGCGAATAAGGCGCAGAAGGAAAGAGAAACGTAAATTCTGTTTTTCATTCTTCTCCTTAATTTCGACTCCCGCGCCTCTGCGGTCAAGTTATCTATAATTCCAGTACCTGCTAGGCATGCTTCGGCGCTAAGCCTACTATCTCCCTAACCTCTTCGTCCGAGAGGGTTTCCTTGGCAAGAAGGGCGTCGGCGAGTTTTTCCAATTCTTCCTTGTGGATTTCCAGGATCGATTGGGCCGTTTTAAGGGCCGCCGTGAGGATCCTTTTGATCGAGCTGTCGATGCGTTTGGCCGTTTCCTCGGAATAATCCTTATGACGGGCAATTTCCTTGCCCAAAAAGATCGGCTCCTCCTCCTGGCCGTAACTTACCGGACCGACTTCTTCCGCCATACCCCATTCGCAGACCATACGCCGGGCCATGTCGGTAGCCTGCTCAAGGTCCTGTTTGGTACCCGTGGTGGTTTCGCTGTAAAAGAGATTTTCCGCCGACCAGCCTCCGTAGCAAATCACAATCCTGTCCTCAATCCAGCCCCTGGTCCGGCTGTAGCTGTCCTCCTCGGGGAGGGACATGGCCATGCCCAGGGCCCTGCCGTGGGGAACTATGGTAACCTTGTGGAGGGGATCGGCGTTTTTAAGAAAATAGTGGAGCAGGGCATGGCCGGCCTCGTGAAAGGCCGTCATTCGCCGTTCCTTGTCGCTTACCACCAGAGTTTTCCGGGCAACCCCCATAAGCACCTTATCCCGGGCCTCTTCCATATCGCTCATCTCTACCTGGGTCTTATCCACCCTGGCGGCGAACAGGGCGGCCTCGTTGATCAGGTTGGCGATCTCCGCCCCGCTCATGCCGGGGGTAGCCCGGGCAACCCTGACAAGGTCGATATCGCCGGCCAGGGGGATTTTGGCGGCGTGAATTTTGAGGATCGCCTCCCGTTCTTTGATGTCCGGCATGGCCACCACCACCTGACGGTCAAAGCGCCCGGGCCTGAGCAGGGCCGGATCAAGCACGTCGGGCCTGTTTGTCGCGGCCAGGATTATCACCCCGTCCTTTGAGTCAAAGCCGTCCATTTCTACCAAAAGCTGATTCAGGGTTTGTTCCCGTTCATCATGGCCGCCGCCGTAACCGGCCCCCCTGGTACGGCCCACGGCGTCCAATTCATCAATAAAAACGATACAGGGAGCGCTGCGCCTGCCCTGCTCGAAGAGATCCCTTACCCGGCTTGCCCCGACGCCGACAAACATCTCCACAAAATCGGAGCCCGACATGTGGAAGAAATTGACCCCCGCTTCTCCCGCCACGGCCTTGGCCATGAGGGTTTTCCCCGTACCGGGCATACCCACCAGGAGCACCCCCTTGGGGATGCGGGCCCCCATTTTGGTAAATTTCTGGGGATTCTTGAGGAAAGCCACCACTTCCTGAAGTTCGTATTTGGCGTCTTCCTGACCCGCCACATCCGCAAAGGTAACCTTTTTTCCTTCATTCTGGTACCGTTTAGCCTTGCTCTTTCCGAATTGAAAGGCCCGGGAACCGGTTCCCTGCATATTTCTGAACATAAAAAAGATCAGTGCCAAACCTATGATCCAGGGAAGCAGTTCCATAAGAATACGCCAGGGGCTTAAATTCGCCGACGATCCCGTTATGGCCCTGATATTTTTTTTTGATCTAAGTTCGGAAAGCAGCGAAGGGTCCCCATAGGGGATGACGGTTTTGAACCGTATACTGTTTTCCACAGGCCCCCCGCGGGTCCATTCAATTACGCTGTTGTCAAGTATTTTAACCTCGGTGATCTCGTCCTTATCAAGGGATTTAAGAAATTCCGAATAGGACACTTCCTGGATCGGGACAGCCTCGCTGCGGAAAAAATAGGCGGCAAAAAGGATCGCCATGGCAAGGAAAAAAAACAGGGCAAAACGGTTCGGCCCCCCGTTTTTTATCACGGGCCTGAGGGGCTTGTTGTTCTGATTATTTGACGGCAAAATAAGCCCCCGCCGTATCCGCCCCCGTTGTCCGCTTCCAAAGGACGGAACCGTCCCCGCCGAGCAGGGCCGCCGGGCCCTTACGGTCACGGGCGGCAATGCACAAGCCCCCGGGACACCCCGAAAGGGGTTTTACGGCCCCCCGCGGGCCGGGCTTCACCATTGTCAGCACCAGGGGAAATCCGGCGAAAAAACCATCCCCCCGGGGGTCCTCCGGGGGGGAGACAAGCAATTCCATTTTGACGACGTTAAAAAGCATAGGTACCGTAAGCTTATATACTCCCGGCCTTTTAATCAACACCGAAAAGTTTTCCTCATAAAGAACCCCCTGGGGAATTCCCAGGGTGATACGGCCCTTCCTGTTTTCCAGCCGCGCCTGCCCCAGATCAAGGACCGCGGTCTTCCCCCTGATAAAAGGCCGGAGGGCGGAACGCCTTATGGTCCCCGCCGCCCTTCGCCCGGAACAAACGGAGGAAAGGTCCGGCGGAACATACCTGTCAAGGGCCCGGAACAGGGCCTCCTCCCGGATAATTTCATCGGCTTCAAAGAAAACCCTTGAATCAACAGAGAGGGAGTTCCCGCTTTTCCGCCAGGGGATGCGGGAGGCGGCTTCCCGGGCCAGAAAATCCGCCGTCAGACCCTGGGTTTCCCAGAGCCGCAGGAGCGGTTTTTGCCAGCCCGGAAAGGATGCATTAAGGCGGGGGATCAGGATATGCCGCACGCGGTTCCGCAGGTAACGGGTATCGGCGTTGCTTTCATCAACCCTGAAGCTTAAACCCCGGCCCTTGAGGTAATCCAGTACGTCACTCCGGCTTAAGAGAAGGAGGGGCCTTAACAGGGACCCCGACCGCATTCTCATGCCCCCCAACCCGGCGGACCCCGCCCCCCGCAGCAGGGCCATGAGTATGGTTTCCAAAAGATCATCCCTGGTATGGGCTATGAGTATGCAATCCGCCCGGAGCCTGCGCTTTTCTTCTTTGAAAAAGGCATGACGGAAGTACCGGGCCGCCGCCTCAAGGCCCGTTCCCCGTTCCCGGGCATGGGCCTCCACAAGGCCGGGCTCGAGGGTTTTTACCGACAGGGGGAACTTGAGCTCTCCGCAGAGGGCCGCCGCCGTTTCCGCGTCGGCGGCGCAGACTTCGGGGGAACGTATGCCGTGGTTTACATGGAGGCAGTGAAACATAAAGGCCGGAGGCAGCGCCCCGGCGTCCCTCAGGGCGGCCAAAGCGGCGGTCATGGAGACGGAATCGGCCCCCCCCGAAAGGGCCGCAAGGAACAAAAACCTGCCCTCCGGAGCAAACCGGGACTTTAACGCGGAGGCAAGGGCTTTTTCAAAGGGGTTCATGATCCTTAAAGCGGCATATTTTCAGCTTTTCCCCATTTTTCCGCGTTGTCCCCATTATCCGCAGGTTTCTTTACCTTCGGCCTGAACAGGCCCGCTAGGCCTTTTTCTCGGCGGCAGGGGCGGCGCCCGCCGCGGGGGCCGCCGCTGCGGCGCCTTCAACCGCGGCGCTTTCCTCAACCGCGGCGGCAGCTTCAGCCTTGGCGAATTTCACCAGCGCCACAACCTGATCGGGGTTGGAAATAAGCCGGACCCCCTCACCGAGGGCAAGATCCCGGACATGTATCGATTGATTTACCTTAAGCTCCGCAATATCCACATCAAGTCGCTCGGGCAGATCCTTGGGAAGGCATTCCACTTCAATATCGTGAAGCGGAGCTTCCAGAATACCCCCTTCCCTGACCCCGATGGGGTTGCCGTGTATATGTACGGAAACCCTGGCCCGCAGGAGGGTGCCGCCTTCAACTTCGTAGAAATCCACATGGAGTATCCGTCCATCCCTGATGTCCCGCTGGGTATCCTTTACAAAGGCTTCGTGAACCTGTCCGTCCACCTCAACCTTTACGATGGTACTTTCGGAAATCCCCTTGACGCCGGTCATAAATTCCTTGGCGTCCAGATCAATGGAAACAACACCGCTTTTCCGGCCGTAGATCACCGCGGGAATACGTCCGGCCCGCCTGAGCCTTCCGGCCTCTTTTGAACCGCCGCTTACCCGGTTCCGGGCTGCAAAAACAACCTGACTCACTTAACTAACTCCTCCCGGTAAAAAATACCGTTTCTGGGACGACAGGGTTCGCCTTCCCTTCGCAAACTTCCTGTTTGCTCATTCCAGGCCGGGGTTTAGTCCTTCCGGCGCCATCCCTGGCGCCTCTTCCTCCCTTTGGTCGGCGGACTAAACCCTTCGAACCCTGCTTCTCCCGGTAAAAAATACCGTTTCTGGGACGACAGGGTTCGAACCTGTGAATACCGGAGCCAAAACCCGGTGGCTTACCACTTGCCTACGTCCCAAGGGACTTGTAACCTCTTTGGATGGACAAGGATACCGCAAAAAAGGGGATTTGGACAAGGGCCTATAACTCTACCGTAGGATCATCCTGCACATTACCTGAGTCATAGCGGTCCAGTATCTTTTGCTGGAGTTTTGTACGGAATTCGGGATGTATGGGATGGGCCACGTCCTTGTATTCCCCAACCCGGGTCTTTCGGCTTGGCATGGCAATAAAGACGCCGCTTTTTCCCTCAATGATCTTTACATTGTGCACCACAAAACAGTCGTCAAAGGTTACCGTTACATAGGCTTTAAGCTTTCCTTCCCCAGCCACCTTTCGAACCCGAATGTCGGTAATTTCCATGGTGTTCTCCTTTTCCGTTCCGGAAACCTCCGCCGAGTCCGAAAAGTGAGGTCCCGCTCTTTGAAACTACCTTGTATTGTAATACCCCTTTCTTTAGGACGCAAGAAAAAACGTATTTTGAAGATAAATTATCCCCTCCGCTTTCGGGATAAGCGTTTTTTTCATATCCGTTCCGGCGGGAAAGACCCCGAAGCAGGCCGATCCGGAGCCGGAGAGGCCGGCAAAAACGGCCCCGGAGGACCTGAGCCCTTCAAGGATGGACCCGTAACGATCCGCGTGTTTCCCGGTTTTAAGAAAAAGCTCAAGAAAATCGTTGCTATAGGGCCAGCGGCGGGGATCTTCGTCCAGGGCGGCTATGAGGACTTCCTTCGCCGGTGAAGGGACCGGAGAAGGGCCCGAACGGAATTCATCCAGCAGGGTAAAGGCTTCCCCGGTATTGCTTGAAAAGCCGGGAAAAACCAGCAGAACCGGCAGGGGGGCGGGGGCCTTTATGGGGACCACCCTTTCTCCCCTGCCGGAAACCCAGGCCGCGGGGCTTCCACAGGCCGCCCCCCCCCCGGAGGGCGGGCGCAGGGCGTACAGGAAAAAAGGTACGTCGCTGCCGAGCTTTTCCCCCAAACGAAGGAGTCCGTCAAAGCTGAGGGGGCCGCCGGCAAGAAAGTTCAGGGCCAAAAGGGTTGCAGCGGCGTCGGAGGACCCCCCTCCCAGGCCGGAACCGGGGGGGACCCGCTTGATGAGCGTTATATCCAGTTTTTTTTTGAAGGAAACGGCGGAACGGAAAAGTTCCGAGGCCCGGTATACAAGGTTGTTTTCCGGGGAGCCCGGCAAAAAAGCCCTGTCCCGGCGGGAAAAAAGCCCCGCGAAGGGCCCACGGGGGATTATGCGCAGTCCTGTTTCGGCCTGTCCCGTTCCGCCGGCCCCGCATTCCAGGGTATCGCCGAATTCCACCAGGGTAAAAATACTTTCCAGATCATGAAAAGCGCCGGGCCCCTTTTTTCCCACGGAAAGGTGTAAATTTAACTTGCAACGGGCTTCTATACAACAATGGTCCATAGCTCTTATTTTTAATAAATTTTCCGTCTCATTCAAGTAAGGACTTTGAAAAAAATTCCGATATTTTACTTTTGGACTTGACAGAATCGGAAAGTCTCACTTATGTTTCAAGAGGGTAAATTGCCGCCCGGCCGGTTCCGGTTGGGTACGCAAAAATACGGTTAAAATGGAGAAATATATGGCGCCGAACGAGTCCCTGGAAACAGTTCTTTCAGAAGTTCTTCTTGTGGAACCAAGGCTTTCATCTATGGAAGCCGGGTTTTCACCCGTGGGAACCTTGACCGGAGGGTATACTTCGGAATTACCCTGTCCGCTCTATATACTCGGTGACGATGACGAGGGAGATGAGGATGACGATATGGACGGTGAAGATGATTTTGACGATATAGACGACGCTTTCGACGATGATTTTGACGACGATGACTACGATGATGATGACGACGACGATGATGATTTTGAGGAAGAAGACGACTTCGACTACGAAGAAGACGTGGACTACGACGATTTTGACGAATAAATAAGCGCCGCTCCGCTCCAGAGCTGTTCCAGCTCATAGAAAACCCTTGCCGGAGCGCTCATCAGGTGTATCACGGCGGTTCCCATATCGACCAGATTCCATCCGTCTTCCAGGTCCGCCCTGCGGTTTTGCCCGAGGATTACCATCCCCCGTTCCGCCGCGAAATCCTTTAGATGCCGCAGCAAGCCCTGGAGATGGGCGCCGCTGGTTACGGTGGCGATAACAAAAAAGTCGGTCCAGATGTGAAGCCTCCGCAAATCCAGGGCGGTTACATCGGCCCCCTTATGGTCCTCCAAAAGGCGGCAAATCGCCCTGACCGCTTCTTCCCCGGGGGGAAAGCCTGGTTCCTCGTGGGCCCTAGCGGTTTCCGGTAACAATTCGTCCATTAAAATCCTTCCCGAGGATCAGCGTAAAATCCGCCTTATACTCAAGGTCTATATCGGGCATCCTCGCCTCCTGGCGGATATTTTCACAGCGGATTATTCCCGCAAAGTTATCCGCCGCGCCGTCTATACCCGAACGGTCTATGACTTCGGTTTTTTCATAATCGCCGCGATCGGCGTTTCCCGTGGAAACCACGTCATAGCGGAAACCGCGGATAAGCTCGGAGGTTCTGACGGCAAGGCCGGTAACGGAGGTTCCGTTAAGAATTTCCACGGTAAACATACGCTCCGCCAGGGAGTCCCGAACCTGTTGGGAAAGGCTGCGCTGGGCCTGGCGTACAATATCCTTGATAACCGTCCCGTTATAGCTGGGCAGCAGAAGCTTCCGCCCCGATACATCCCGGTAGTCCCCGGCTATGCCCTGTACCCCTATCCTGTCCATGTCCAGGGCGGAGAGGGCTTCAAAGAGCCGCTTCCTGGTAAACATACTCATTTCCGTTTTCAGAAGGGGATAGAAGAGCCCCCCAGCGGCCCGGTTTTGCAAAAGGGTATGCTGCTCTCCCAGGCTTTTCAAAAAACCCAAAAAGATCCTCTCCCGCCGGAGGTATATTTCGCCCTGCTCCTCCCCGGAAAGCTCGAAACTCAGGTACTGTTTAGCCTTGTCCCCGTCAAGCATGGCGGTACCGGAGGGAAAGAGGATAGGAGGCTCCTCATAATACTCCACCGCCGTGGGAATAAAAAGTTCCACCCCGCCTATGAGATCCACCATCCTCCCGAATTTCTCCTGTTCAAAAACCACCGAATACTTTATGGTCAATTCCAGCAGGTTTTCTATTTCGTCCCGAAAGGGTTCGATATTTTTCGGATCGTAGACCGAATCTATGCTGCCCACCTGGTCTATACTTTGGAGGATAAGCCCCGTTTCGCCGGGCACGAAAATGACCGCCGCCCTGTTGTTCTGGGGAGCGTACATCAGCACAAAGGCAGAGAGAACTTTTTCCTCCCCCTCAAAGACCAGGAGCACATTGATAACCTCGTTTTTCGAAAGGGCTTCTTCGATGGGGTCGGAACGGAGTGCGGTTGAAATGACAAAGACGCTCCCCGCCATCAGCAGCACAATCGCGGCGATGAGGAAAATACTTGCGTCAAGCTTGGTGTTTCTCCGCACCGGGCGCTCCTTGTTTTAATAATTCCAGTATACGGAGGGTTTTTTCCGATACTTCCATCGTTTTGGACCTGAGGTACCTCACATTGTCCTCCAGCACGGCGCGGAACAGGGCCGGAAAATCCCCCTTCCCCGCCAGAACTTCGGCCGCCCGCTCCCTCAGGCTGTTATCCACTCCCTTCCTGGAAAATTCAATTTTATCGGCGATAAACAAAACCTGGGCCAATATTCCCATGCCGGCCCCTCCGCTTGTATGAAGGGCCACGGCCTCCAGTATATCCCCATTATGAACGCCGAAACGCTCCCTAAGCAATACGGCGGCGGCCCTTCCGTGGAGGAGGGCGGGTTTTTTCCGTTCCAACCGGGAAATGGGCTTTCCGTCCCTTTTTGCCAGGGCAAAGAGTTCCCCTTCCGCCAGGGCCTTTCCCATGTCGTGGGCAATTCCGGCCAGATAGGCGGCATTACCGTCCATGCCCAGGGCCAGGGCCAGATCCCGTGTTAAAAGGGCGGTTCCCCGGGAATGGAGGAAACGGGAGGGCTTGAGCATGGAACGGGCCGTATCTTCCACCCTGGCAAGGAGCGAAGGAAAAACCGGGCCGCCGTCCGTTTGCGGTTTTCCCGCTTGTTTTTCCGGCGGCGGCTCTTCCACTTGATTATGGTCTTGATTGGGGTTTTGATTGCGGTTTTGATTGAGATTCTGATAGAGCCCTCTTTCTTCTATGATGAACCGGGCGCCCTGGGGAACAAGGCTCCGCCAGGCCCCGCCCCGGCCGATACGGTCCCTTACCATGGCCGAAGAGATCTCCATAATTTCGTTCCGTACCGGGGTACAGGGAAAGGGAAAAGAAGGGGGCCGTCCATTAGAGGGGTCCGATACGCGCCGGGCTATGATAAGCTCCGCCCTTTCGGCGATCTCGGCGGCCCGCTTCCAGCCGGCAAAATCCTTTGCAAGATCGTCCCCTAAAATCAGGGCCGGTTTCCCCTCGGGCCTGTACTGTTTAATTATCTCCTCCAGGGTGTCGGCGGTATAGGAAATCCCCCCGCGCCTCATCTCCAGGTCGTCCACGCCGAGGCGGGGCGAGGCGGCGACAGACGCCAGGACCATGTCAAGCCGGTCCCTGGGGGAGGCTCCGGGGGTTTCCGGCTTGAACGGAGAAGTATGGGCGGGAACGAGGAGGACCCTGTCAAAATCCAGGATTGAAAGCACCGTATCGGCCAGGTAGAGGTGGCCCAGGTGTATGGGGTTAAAACTCCCCCCCAGTACGGCAAGTTTCATTCCGCTTCCGTTAGAAGGGCCAGTTCCGCGGCAAGTTCCCGTAATCCGGCCCCGGAAAAGACCGAAATACCCAGGACCTTTTCCCCAGGGTATTTTTCCTTAAGCCGTTCCAGGGCGGCGGTGGAGCCCTCAAGGTCCAGCTTGGACCCGCAGATGAGCCGCTTTTTTTTCACCAGCTCCGGTGAAAAACTTTCAAGTTCCCGGTACAGTACCTCAAAGGCATCCGTCCCGGATTGTCCGGATTGTTCGGATTGAGCGGATTGGATGGATTGAGCGAATGGTTCGGAGAGATCGATAAGAAAAACCAGGGCCGCGGCCCGGGAAATATGCTTTAAAAAACGTATCCCCAGGCCGGCCCCGCCGGCGGCGCCCTCTATGAGGCCGGGGATATCGGCGATAACAATATCCCGGCTGTCCCGGGAGGAACCCAGGGTAAGCACCCCCAGGTTGGGAATTTTCGTGGTAAAAGGATAGGGGGCGATCTTCGGCCGGGCATTGGTAAATTTGTCCAGCAGCGAGGATTTTCCCGCGTTGGGAAAACCCACCAGGCCCACATCGGCCATGATGCGCAGTTCTACCTTGAGTTTCCGGTATTCCCCCGGTTTACCCGGCAGGGCCCTGCGGGGAGCCTGGTTCACCGAGGACTTGAAATGGACGTTACCCCAGCCCCCGGAACCCCCTTTGAGGAACACAAAAGTCCCCTCGCCGGCGCCGAAATCCCGCAGGAGTTCCCCCGTGGCGGGATCCTTAAGCACCGTACCGGGGGGCAGGGGTATGGTTATATCCCCGCCGTTCCTGCCGTTCCGTTCCCGTCCCGACCCGTCCCGGCCGTTTTCGGCCTTAAAACTGTGGACATAGCGCAGATGGGCCAGGGTTCTCAGGTTGCGGCGTACTTCAAAGACCACATCCCCCCCCCGGCCGCCGTCGCCCCCCGAGGGGCCCCCCAGGGGTACAAACTTTTCCCGCCTGAAGGCAACACAGCCGTTGCCTCCGCTGCCGGAACTGACCTCGATTAACGCCTCATCGGCGAATTTTTCCATGGAATACGGAACAACTTAAGCGGCGGCGGGCGCCGCCGGAGGCCCTCATTACCCTTCGGCGCCCGGCACGACGGCAGCAAGCTTGCGGCCCCGGCGCCGGGTAAAGGATACGGTACCGTCGATGAGGGCAAAGAGGGTATAATCCCCGCCGCAGCCCACGTTGGCCCCGGGATGAATCTTGGTACCCCGCTGGCGTACTATCACCGCGCCGGCCTTAACCCTGTTTCCGCCGAAGGCCTTGACCCCCAGGTATTGGGGGTTTGAATCCCGTCCGTTCTTCGCGCCGCTTCCGCCTCTTTTCCGAGCCATATCAATTCCTCCGTTCCGTTATAATCTCTATCGTACAATTTTCAGGATACTCCCGGGCCACCGATTGAAGCCCCCCCAGCAGGAAGGCCCCGGCGGCCTTGAGAAAGATCCGCCCCTCGGCGTTTTCCGCCCCGGCCTCAAGCTTAAAAACACCCCGTTCCGGGGCCTGGGCCTTAACCGAAAGCCCCGCCGCCTCCGAAAGGGTACTCAGGGCCGTCCTGGTCAAGACCGAAACCGCTGCGCAGACAAGGTCGTTCCCCCGCTTTCCCGCCCCGGCGTGGCCCCGGACATCGCAGCTTTTGAGCAGCCCCGAAGGGTCCAGAACCGCGGATATGGTTATCACCTAAACTCCGGTGATATCCTCAACCTTGATTATCGAATACTGCTGACGGTGGCCGGTTTTACGGCGGTAATCCTTCTTGGGCTTGTACTTAAAAACAATGATCTTTTTGCCCTTTTCATGGCCTTCCACCACGGCGTTTACCCTGGCCCCCGCCACATAGGGGGCCCCCACGGTTATCCCGGAGTTGTCCCCGGAGAAGAGCAGTACCGAGTCGATGTCCAGCCTGGAACCCGGCTCGGCGTCAATTTTGTCAACCTTAAGAAGGGCGCCTTTTTCGGCCCTGTACTGTCTGCCCTTAAACTCAACTAAAGCGTACATCAAATCATCCTTCTGACACGAACTAGAGAGACCTTTGTACCCGAAACAGCCGGAAAAGTCAAGGGCCGCGGTTTTTCGCGCCCTTCGCGGTAAAATTCCCGCTTTTGTCCCTTACGTTAATTGTTCCCGTATATCGGCGGTAAAACGCCGTACCCCGGAGGGGCCCCCGGGGTAATCACCGGGGGAAAGTTCCGTCCCGGCGCTGATCTTATAGACGTACCGTTCGGCCCGGTTAAAACCCGTCCAGGGATCGCCCTTTCCCAGGCCGTATTTGTCGTTGCCCCCGATACGCACCGGGACCACGGGGCAGCGCGAAGCCAGGGAGATACGGGCGGCCCCCTTTTTGTAGAGCCCCTCCCCGTTCCGGGGGGTTCTGGTCCCCTCGGGGAAGATGATGATGCAGTTCCCCTGGCGCAGGGAGTCCCCGCAGTCCTCCATGAGCTTCCCGAAATTCACGCCGTTGGGGATATAGAGCTGCCGTATCACGCCGCTTACGATGGTTTTGGAAAGGTTCGAGCGGACCACGCAGTCTGCGTTGGGGATCAGGGAGATCAGCATCACCACGTCCAGCAGCGAAGGATGGTTGGCGGCGACGATCTTCCCCGAAAGTTTCCGGTAGTATTCCCGGTCGTCAACCTCAAGGCTTACCGCCCCCAGGGCCTGCATGAAGCGGATAAAAATTCTAAAGGCGGCGGAAACAAGCCGGCGGGCGTATTTCTGGAAGCGCCGCCTGGGATGGAGAAAGAGGCGCATCAGGGGGAAGAGGACCGTTATGAGATTCAGGGTTCCGGCGCCGAATACCGCAAAGGAGAGCCACTTCGCGAAAACCCGGTACCCATACAACAGGGAACGGAACATCAGGGGCTTTCCGTTTCCCGCAGGGCCTTAAGAAAAGCTTCCGGGCTTTTGACGTTTTTCCAGGCGGAAAAATCCCCGCCGCCGGGGGTCTGGGGGGAGTCCCCGGCGCAGAGCAGGGCGGCAAAGACAAGGGCGGAGCTGTCCGCCGCCTCCGGGGAAGGGGGTATGAGGGGCCGGTATTCGGGAACCGGCGTTTCATCGGCGTAAACGAGGGCGATGGAAGCTGCGGACCCGGCGAGGAGGGGCGCCGCCGCCGCGGCAAGGGCCGAAGAAAAATCATCCCCCCCGGGATACAGGGCGGTATACCCCGCCCTCAGATCCAGGGCCATGGATGCCAGCGCCGGGGGGGCGTTGAACACCGAAAGGGAGAAGGCCGCGGGGCTTATTTCCCCCTCCTCAATGAGCGTTTTATTGATCCCGAACTGCCGGTTCAGTTCGCCCCGGAGGGAAACAAAGAAGATCTTTGTTTCTTCGGGAAGGGGCATGATGTCATGGAGTACCCGTATGGTCATGCGGGAAACCATCGACAGCCTGCGGCCGAAACGGGAACCGGCAAAGCCGATGTCCGGTTCCCTTTCTTCCCCGCCGGGTTTCCAGAAGCTGTAACGCAGAACCCGTATCCCATTTTTCATGGCCGCTTCACAAAGCGTAACAGGGAATAACAATTGGCCCCCAAATCGTGCCGGGCTTCTTTCAGCACAAAGCCCCCCTTTTCCACCGCGGCGCGGAGTTCCTCAAAACGGTACATCTTGCTCCTGCCGTTGGCCATGCAGGTAAAGTAGAGCCCCGCCGCCTGAAGCGAAAAAGAGGCCGCCTCAAAACGCTGCTTATCCCAAAGGGGTTCCAGCACCCATACGTCGGTTCCCTCTCCGCAGACCGCGGCGGCTTTTTTAAGAATCCCCGTAATGTCCTCCGGGGAAAAACAGTCGAGAAACTGGCTCATCCAAAGGGCGTCCATCCCCGCAGGCAGGGCGGCGGCGGGATCAAGCACGTCGCAGGGATACACGGAGATCCGTTCCGAAAAACCCGCCGCCGCGGCGGCTTTTTCGGCAACGGCGGCCTGGCCGGGAAGATCCGCCACGGTTACCGCCACATCGGGGTCGTAACGGCAGCATTGCAGGGCCCATTTGGCTGTATTGCCCCCTATGTCAAGGAGCCGCCGGGGTTTCCGGGCAAATACCGGGGGAAGGGCCTCGGGGAACGCGATGTCGGAATAAAAGTGATCAAAGGCGAACCAGCTTTTTTTCGGCCCCTCCGGCAGGGAGGCGAGGGCCTCGTAAATGGTGGACCAGTTTTCCCCGAAAACCTTAAGGCCCTCGGGCCTGCCGCTCCGCACCGAATCGACAAGGCTAAAGGCCCCCTTATAGCAGATGTCGTTGACAAAGTTAAAATTAACGGCGGTCATCTCGTCTTCCAGGAGGAACCAGCCGGTTTTGGCCAGTACAAAACGTTCGGCCCGCTCCGGGGGTTCCGGTTCTTCGCCCCCGGCGGCCGGCGGCCTTTGGCCGGCGGGGGCGAACTTAACCACCCCCAGACCCAGGGCCATCTCCAGCAGGACCCCGGCGCCGTAGACGGAAATGTCCGCCCCCGCCGCCGCCTCTTCCCGGCTTAAACCCCCTTCCCCGGCGACCGACAGGGCCCTGAGTATTCCCAACTCACGCAGGGCCCGGACGGCCTGAAAGGCCAGGGGGGCAAAGGCGATTTTCTGGGCCTCAAATTTCGCGTCCACCGCCCGGATGGAATCTTTGGTATACACATCGCTTAACGCCACTTTTCGCACCTGCCTCCGTTATAAGCCAAAACCACGGCGCCCTCTTTTACTTCCACAATCTCGCAGTTGTTGGAACAGCCGCCGCAGTTAAAGGCCGAACTTTTTATATCATAACCGGAAACCTCAAAACCCCTGAACCGGGTTTCCCGAATATCCGCCTCATAAGCCAAGAGGGCCGCCCCCAGGGCGCCCATGACCTTGTTGTATCTGGGCACTATCACCGGGGAACCGAGGATCAGCTCAAAGGCCCGCCTGATACCGGGATTTTCGCTGACCCCGCCCTGAAAAAGAAAGGGGGGCAAAAGTTCCTTTCCCCGGCAGACATTGCCGGTAAAATTACGGGCCAGGGCCATGCACAGTCCCATGACTATGTCCTTCTGATTGTAGCCGATTTGCTGTTTATGTACCATGTCCGATTCGGCAAAGACGGTACAGCGTCCGGCGATGGCGGCGGGGTTCTCCGACTCCATGGCCAGGGCGCCGAATTCTTCTATGGAGATGCCCAGACGGCGGGCCTGGGAATCAAGGAAACTCCCCGTTCCCGCGGCGCATACAAGGTTCATCGCGAAATCCGCCACATAACCGTCCCGTAGAACGGCCACCTTGCTGTCCTGGCCGCCTATTTCAATGACGGTCCTCACCTCCGGGTGAAGTTCCACCGCCGCCCGGACATGGGCGGAAATTTCGTTCTTCACCAGGTCCGCGCCGATGAGGAGCCCCGCCAGGGATCGGCCCGATCCCGTGGTACAGACACCGGCGACACGATGATCCGCCGCGGCGGCCCGTAAATCCGCAAGCCCCTCCTGTATGGTCTTGAGGGGGTCCCCGGAACCCCGCAAATAGGAGCTGTAGATCACCCTGCGGTCCTCATCGATGAGAACATAGTTGATGCTGATCGATCCTACGTCAAGACCGAGAAAGGCCCGTTTCACCGGAGTCTGCGCTTCCTGTCCCGCAGCAGATCGACAAAGGCCTCAAGCCGGGTTATAAGCCCCTCCCCGGCGCTGTGCTCGTCAAAGGAAAGTTCCAGCACGGGGAAATCTTCCCTGCGGGAAATATCCGCGATAATGGGCCGGACCGAAACTTCGGGCATACAGCCCGCGGGGCAGAGATGTACCATGCCGTCGTAAGAGCCGGCGGCGCAGCGTAGGGTATGGGCCGTTGAGTCCAGGGCGTGGCCCCCCACGGGATTGTTCAGATAGGGCCGGGCGATCCCGGCGAGTTCCCTCCGCGTATGGGAACGGTCCCTGCCGGCGGGCACTCCGAAGATGTTCGCCAGTTCCGCGCCGAGAAGAAAAAAATTCCGCAGCTCCGCCCCGAGTCCGCCGAGTTTTTCTTCAATATCGTGATTCAGCGTTCTGTCCCGCAGCAGGGACGTTTCCCCGATAAGCCCGATCCGTACAATTCCGTCCCCCTCACCATCCAGCGGAAATCTGTCCTTATCCCAAAGGTCCCTGAAACGGGCCTTAAATACCGGGCCCAGCTTCCGCACTTCCCCTTTGGTTTCCGCCCCGCTTAAAACCGCGAGGCTTTCCCGAAACAGCCTCGTGGCCGCCCCCCTGTCCCGCTCCCGGGGACGGCTCTTCCAGGCCTCGGTTTCCAGAAGGTCAATTACCCTGATCTTTTCCAGCGCGAGCAGTACCGCTTTGGCAAAGGGGATGGGGGCCGGATCAAAATACCGGATTATAGGGGGTTTTATGCCGTCAAAACCCAGTCCCCAGAGGTGTATCTCAAGGCCCAGGTCCCGGAGTATATTTTCGATGAGATGCCGGTAGTAAGTAAGGCGGCAGGTTCCCATGCTGTTCACCATGAGGGCGTGTCCGCAGCCCGCCCTGGCGGCGGCGATAAAACGGCCCAGATGGGCTTTGAAGGGCAGGCAGATCGATTCGGGGGCGGCGGCTATCCCCAGTTCCAGCTCTTCCCGGCCCGTACAGGTTGAACTCCAGGGCTCAACCCCCATGGCCCGTACCGCGGAATCCAGGGCAACGGTATAGTTACCCAGATTGGGAATGGCAAGCCGCTCCGGGGGCCCCGGGGCCCTCCGGCGGACCAGCCTTTGCGGCGCCTCCCCCATCCCGGCGGGGCCCTCCGGGCCTTTAGGGGCCGCCTTAAGGGTCCCCGGTCTCCATCGAAACGAATCGGCGAAGGCTTCAAGCCTTGTCTCGATTCCCGAAAAAGCCGTATGTTCGTCCAGGGTCAGTGCCAAAAAGGGGAGGCCCCGGCTGCGGCAGAGCCGCCTGAATATATCGGTGAACACCGAATCGGGGCCGCAGTTAAAGGTACTCAGATGGATCACCGCCCTGTAGCGGTTCCTGTCCAGATCCAGCAGCCTGCGGTACATCTTATCAAAGCCGCACCAGCGGATAAACGGAGGCCGGCCCTTTCCCGTTCCGGCCCCTTCCGGTTCCGCCCCCGGCCCGAAGACCTCCAGGGGTATCGACATTTCCCCGGCTTTGCGCTTTATCTCCGCCGTCATAAAGGGATCTTCCACCGTATAGGAATGGCCGAGCAGCAAAAAGCGGCCCTCCCCGGGCAGGCCGCCGCTTTTCGCCCGGCAGGCCCGTTTCATCGCCTCAATTTTCATCGCGTGAATGGCCGAGGCCGCCGCTTTTCCGGCGGCCCTCTTTTCCCCGGCGGCAAAACCGGACTTGAGCAGTTCCGAGGCGAAGGCGGCGAGGGTTCGGTAAAGGGATCTTTTGTTTTCGTTTATTTCGGGACTTAACACGGGGATACGCCGGGCTTCTTCCGCCGTATCCGCGCCCAGCCCCGAGGCGAGGACCGGCGACCGCAGCAGGGCCCGGCTCGCGTCCGGCAGGGCGCCGAATTTCGCGCAGCAAATATAACGGCGGCTCATTGAAATGAGCCGGGGGATAAACAGCGCGTCCACCCTGCCCAAAAGGGAAAGCAGCTGGCCGTCAAAAATTTTATGGGCCAGGCAGTGTTCGCCTTCGGTAAAGGGGGCGGCGGCGGCAATCAGGCCGGGGCTTGAGGGCGGGGAGAGGACGCAGTCTATCCCCAGGGCGCCGAAAAACGCCTCCCACAGGGCGGGATACTGGTAATAGTAAAATGAACGGGGAATTCCTATCCTGGAGACACGGGGCGCCGGGGTCATCATCTTCTTCCCGTCCGCCCGTCCTGGGAACCAGGAAAATCACGAAAAAATACGAAAAGGCGGCATCCATGCCGATCTAAAATGCTGTGCATTTTGGTCAGTTCTCCCTGGACGCCATCCATGGCGTCCTCCCGCCTCCTCTTTTTTAGTGCCTTTAGTGTCTTTTGATACAAAAAAACGGCATTTTTGTCTACTAAACAAAACCACTCCGAACACATAGAAAAAGCAATTTAACCACGGACAAAAGAACAAGATTAACCACGAAAAACTTGTTTTGGACCTCGCCCGGACCATTCATCCCGGATCTTTGATTTCAGTGGATAGCGGGTCCGGGGAATGGCAAGCCCCGGCTTTTTTCGTTATAGTGATAAAGAGGAGTATGGGCATGAAGCTGATATTTTTAGGACCCCCCGGCGCGGGGAAGGGTACTTTAGCCGCCGGGGCGGTGGATATACTCAAGGTTCCCCATGTTAGTACGGGGAATATTTTCCGGGGGGCCATCGCGGCCCGGTCGGAACTGGGCCTCAGGGTTAAGTCGATTCTTGATTCGGGAAAACTCGTGGACGATGAAACCACCGTCGCCCTGGTAAGGGAGCGCCTTGCCGGGGACGACGCCTCGGGGGGCTATATCCTGGACGGTTTTCCCCGGACCATACCCCAGGCGGAGGCCCTGGCGGGATTTTCGGCGGTGGACAGGGTGGTGAATTTCGACATCCCCGATGAGGCGGTGCTGGAACGGCTTGGGGGCCGCAGGACCTGTAAAAACTGCGGCGCCCTCTTCCATGTCCTTTTCGGGAAGCCTCGGCGGGAGGGGTTCTGCGATTCCTGCGGGGGGGAGCTTTTTATCCGGGACGACGACAGGGAGGAGGCGGTGGCGGAACGCCTTGAGGTATACCGGAAGCAGACCGCCCCGCTGATCGGCTACTACCGGAAGAAAGGGCTGCTGCTTGACGTGGACGCCCGTCCCGGAGCGGAGATCGTGCTGGAGAATTTCAGGAAGGTTCTGGGAATTTAAAATGGGGGGAGACATCAACATAACCCAGATCCCCAGGCGCATACGGGAACTGCGGGAAGTCGAAGAGAAGAGCGCCCTCGATATGGCCGCCGACCTGGGGATTCCCCTCGACGAGTACGACAGCTACGAATCGGGCGAAAGGGACATACCCATCAGCGTACTTTACGAAATCGCCCGGCGCCTCGGGGTGGACGCCACGGTACTGCTTACCGGCGAGGACCCCCGTATGCTCAGGGCCAGCGTCTGCCGGAAAGGACAGGGGGTGCGGATAGAGCGCTATCCGGGCTATGAATTTTCAAGCCTGGCCTATAACTTCAAGGGCCGGACCCTGGAACCCCTGCTGGTAGACCTCGATCCCTCCAGGGAGCCCGCCCCTCCGGTAAGCCACTACGGCCAGGAATTCAACTATGTCATAGAAGGTTCGGTAAAAATCACCGTGGGAAAGCGGGAATACCTTCTGAACGAAGGGGACTCCATTTACTTTGACGCGGCGGTCCCCCACGGCCAGTCCGCCGTCAACGGCCCCGCCCGCTTTATCACGATCATCCAGGAGAAACAGCGTTAGATGAGCGGAACGAACGAAACAGGGGGACTGCTCTCCCGTTACTGCCCCCGTACCGAATTTGAGAGCTACGAGGATTTTTACGAAAATTACCGCTGCGAGGCGCCGGAGAACTTTAACTTCGCCTATGACGTGGTGGATGAATGGGCCCGGCTTGAGCCTGAAAAAGCCGCCCTGCTTTGGACCAACGACGGGGGGGAAATGCTCTCCTATACCTTCGCCGGGATGAAGGAACTTTCCGACAGGACCGCCAACGTACTGCGTTCCCAGGGCATCGTAAAGGGCGACGTGGTGATGCTGATCCTCAAGCAGCGTCCCGAGGTGTGGGTGATGATGACCGCCCTGGAAAAGATCGGAGCGGTCTGCATACCCGCCACCTACCAGCTTACCCAAAAGGATCTGGTATACCGCTGCAACGCGGCGGAGGTAAAGATGCTCGTGTCGGTGGACGAGCCTGAGCTTCTGGAAAACATAAGGGGGGCCCTTCCGCAGTGCCGGAGCCTCCGCTGCGCCGCCGCTGTCGGTTCCGCCGTCCCCGGGGACTTCCTCGATCTCCGTAAGGCCGCCGCCGGGGCCTCCCCGGTTTTTGAAAGGCCCCGGGGCGGGGGGGAGACAAAACTCCGGGAGCCCATGCTGATCTA
>JAISRD010000010.1 GCA_031273835.1 Treponema sp.
TTCTTCAGGTCCCGTTCATGCTGGGATCCGAAAAGGGCCTTGATAAGATTCTCAAGCATGATAACCTCGGAGTTTCATGGTACTACTGTAACGGCTCCGGGCCCCCTTGACAATACGCCTTCCCCCGGCAAGAGGAGGGCCTTTTTTGACAGGTCTTCATTCAAAAGCTTCGGTATTTAAAAGATACTGGCTGTACGCGTTTATCACCGTGGTGTCCCGGTATTTGGTGGCCCGTACATCCGCCAAATCGTAGAGGTGTATATGTCCGTGGATAAGATAACGGGGCTTAAAGATTTTCATGAACCACAGGAAGGATTTGAAACCCCGGTGGCAGGGATCATCCCTGTCGTGGATGCCCCTGGGCGCCGCGTGGGTCAGCAGTATATCCAGGGCCCGGCGGCGGAAAATGCGGTTAATCAAAAGCCGGGGGATGATTTTTACCATCTCAAGAAACATGCGGCCCTCGGTATATTGATTTTCGCCGCGGTTGTACAGCATGGAACCCCCAAGGCCGGCGATGATGAGCCCCCCCTCGGTACAAACCCTGGAGCCCGCATGGGTAAGTCCCGCGGAGCCCCGGCTTCCGTCTGCGGTATCCTGGCCTCTGCAGGAATCCCGGCGCTGATCTTTGAGCCCCCGGCGGTACCGTCCGTAGGATTCCAGGTTATGGTTCCCGAAAACAAACAGCAGGGGGCGGTTAAGGCTTGAGACGATAAAGTCCAGGTAATCCAGGGGAAGATCCCCGGCGCAGAGCACCATATCAATATCGTGAAAACGGGTCTTAATAGAGGATGAATAAACAAGCGGATCGATCTGGTCGGAGACGCAGAGTATTTTCATGACCCGCCGGAATTTGATGTAAGGAGGGCCTGTAGTTTATCCTTGTTATAAAGCTCCACCGACCGGGACTCCGCATAGGCCGCCGCCGTACTGGTAAAGCCGCTGCTGGTCATTACCGCTGCGCGGACCATGTTTTGGGCCTTGGCGTCCTCCAGGATCGAGCGTATCTTTGAATCCTCAACCGGGTCCGGGCTGCGGTAGATCCGTATCAGCCGGGGCTGTTTCTTGGCGTTCCGCCATTTGGCGGATTCATTTTCGACGGCGATAAATTCCCCGCCGTCCGATATGGTCTTGGCGGACTTTACCTGGAAATCCAGGCCGCCCTGGATGATGTTTTTGCAGATCTCTAAAAATTCCTGGGAACCGGCGCTGAGAAAATCCTTTATCCTGTCGTCGTTCCGGAGATCCTGATATTGGGCAAGTTTCGCGTCCACGTCCTTAAATCCCTTTTTCCGGGAACTGATCTTATCCCACTGTTCTATGGCCTTATCCATATTTCTGATCTTCTCGTAGCACATGGCAAGAAAATACCGGGCGTAGAGGCTTTCCTGGGCGCCCTCCTCGGTAATGGACTTTACCGCCCGTTCAAGATCGGGGATGGCCTTTTCCGGTGCGTTAAGGGACATATAGCAGCCCCCCCGTTCCAGCAGGGCCCTTAAACGGAACTGGCTGTCCCGGGCGGCCTTTTCCAGGGTTGTTATGGCGCCGGTATAATCCCTGGCGTCCTTCTGTATCTTCCCCAGATAAAAATATGCCTGGGCGTTATCCGCCTTGAGTTTCAGCGACCGTTCCAGGGCGCCCTTGGCTTCCTGGGTATTTTTGCTTTTGTAAAGCATAAGTCCCAGTTCAGCCTGGATTCTGGGGTCCCTGGGGGAAAGTTCCGCCGCCTTTTTCAGGTAATTTTGGGCCATGTCGGCGCGGTTGCGTTCGGTAAAGAGCTTTCCCGCCTGGTAATAGTATTCAGCCGCGGCGGGTTTAAGCTTGATAAGGAGTATGTATTCCTTCAGGGCCTCTTCATACTGCTTGCGGCCGGTAAAAAGCCGGGCCAGATCCCTTCTAAAATCTTCTTCGGGGGTATACTTCCCTAAATTCCCCGATTGGGTTAAATTCTTAAATTCCGAAAAGGCCAGATCCTCTTTTTTTTCCGCCAAATAGGCCTTTCCCAAAAAATAACGGGCGTCGGCGTTCTTGGGCTCCTTGTCGAGGATCGCCCTGGCCGCCTTAATCGCAAGCTGGGTCTTTCCCTTTTGTATCAAATCCCCCAGGGCTTCCGCCCGCTTAGGTAAAGCGGCGGATTTGACGATAAAAAAGATGAGGAAACCTATACCTACGGCGAGAAAAATACAGACAGCGATAACAATGGGCATGTTTTTTTCCGTACAATCGTTTATTCTATAGTTAGGATAGGGTTTTTAATCCTTTATGTCAAACCTTTGGGAGGACCGTGTTGAAATACCCCCTTTTCGTTCTTCTGCTTTTGAAGGCGCCCTGGTTTCCCAAAGCGGGCTCCTTATTTGGCCAGGCCGGGGACCATGCAGGCGCTGGGGATACGGGCCTATGACAAAGATTAACGGAGGGGCGGCGGGCCCCGAAAACTCAAGCGACCGGGGGGACGCGAAACCCATCCAGGCCCTTATTTTTACCGCCGTACTGGTGATCCTCTTTATTTTGGTGTGCCGGCTTTTCGCCCCCTTTTTTACCGTACTTCTGTGGTCCATTCTTTTTTATATACTGCTCAGCCCCCTGCACCAGCGTATCGTGGGAAAGATCGACCGCGCAAAGCTCACGGGCAGAATATTCCGCAATATCTGGGCGGCGGTCTTTTCCCTGGGTACGGTACTCCTGCTCCTGGTTCCCCTGGTTTTTGTGGGGATACAGTTCTTCCATCAGGTTACCGCGCTGCTCCACCAGGCGAGGAATTATCTGGGCGCCCGGCAGGGCTTGATCACGGATCTGCTGGAAAATATTTCGCGGATCATAGACGATCTCAGCGCCGGGCAGATAGTGCTGAACTCCGAGGAGATGCGTATCCGCATTGTGTCCTCCGTAAGTTCCCAGCTCCAGGACCTCCTCCTCTTTTCGAGCACCGTAGCGATGAACGTGGGCTCTTTTTTTACCGGCCTCGTTCTGATAGTGTTCAGCCTTTTCTTTTTCTATTCCGACGGCGATTACCTGTCCCGTCTCGCCCTGCGGGTGATCCCCATACGCAGGGAATATACCGGGGCCCTGGTGGGAAAATTCAAGGAAATTACCCGGAACCTGGTTTTAGGGTATATCATGGTCGCCCTGGTGCAGGGGGTGATCGCCTTCCTGGTATACGCCCTCTTTAAGGTCAGCGGTTCCCTGGTTTTCGCCGCCCTGACCTTTTTCAGCGCCTTTATCCCTATCTTCGGCGCGGGGATCATCTGGTTTCCCCTGGGGCTTCTGCGGATCCTCAACGGCGACATAGCCGGGGGGGTTGTCTTTTGGCTGGTCTCCGGTTTCTTTATCTCCACCCTGGACAATTTCCTCCGGCCCATTTTCCTTAAGGACAGAATACAGCTGCACCCGCTGATCATCTTTTTTGCCATACTGGGGGGAATCAGCGTATTCGGCCTTAACGGAATTATACTGGGCCCCATGGTGGTGATACTCTTTCTTACCGTCTTGGATCTTTTCCTTACGGAGCATAAAATTGAGCAGGGTTGACAGGATGAACGCAATTATCACCGTGGTGGGGGCCGACAAGGTCGGAATCATCGCCAGGGTCAGCGCATTTCTCGCGGAACGGAACATCAATATCGAAGACATAAGCCAGACCATACTGTCCGGTAATTTTGTGATGATGATGGCCGTGGATCTTTCCAAAAGCGGCGGGGACTTGGAGGCGGTCAAGGCCGAGCTTTCGGCCCTGGGGGCTTCCCTGGGAGTGTCGATCAGCCTGATGCACGAGAAGGTGTTTCAGGCGATGCACAGGATATAGAAAAACAACGGGGTTGTTTTTCTATATCCCTTAGGAGAAAAACTTTCGTTTTTCCCCATGGATTCTTTAAGATAACGAGGCAGTATGGTTTTTACCCCCCTGGAAATAAAAGAAACGGTGGACATGTTCCTCCGGTATAAGCTCGACATAAGGGCGATAACCTTAGGGATCTCCCTTTTGGACTGCGTATCCTCCTCGGGGAAAGAAACCCGTTCCCGGATACGGGAAAAGCTCTTCCGCGTGGCCGGCCCGCTGGTAAAGACCGGCCGGGAAATCGAAACGGAGTACGGCATCCCGATCATCAACAAACGGGTATCGGTTACCCCCATATCCCTGGTGGCCGCTTCCTCCGACGACGAAGACTACACGGCCTATGCCCGGCTCCTTGATGAAATCGCCGGGGAACTGGAGATTGATTTTGTGGGGGGCTTTTCCGCCCTGGTACAGAAGGGTTTTTCGTCGGGGGACATAAAGCTTATCGATTCCATACCGGAGGCCCTCGCGTCCACCGGGCGGGTCTGCGCCTCGGTAAACGCCGCGAGTACCCGGAGCGGGATCAATATGGACGCGGTACGCCGCATGGGGGAGGTGATCAAGGCCGCCGCGGAAAAGACGGCGGACAAAGACGGGGTGGGCTGCGCCAAGCTGGTGGTGTTCTGCAACGCCCCGGAGGACAACCCCTTTATGGCCGGGGCCTTCCACGGCCCCGGAGAGGGGGAAAGCTGCCTCAACGTGGGGGTCTCCGGCCCCGGGGTGATCAAGGCCGCCCTGGAATCCCGCAGGGACGCGGACTTCGGGGAGCTTGCGGAGATCATCAAAAAGACCACCTTTAAGATTACCCGCATGGGGGAGCTGGTGGGTATGGAGGCGGCCAAACGGCTGGGGGTGCCCTTCGGCATTCTCGACCTCTCCCTGGCGCCGACCCCGGCGGTGGGGGATTCGGTGGCCCGCATACTGGAAGAAATGGGCCTGGAAGCGGCGGGAACCCACGGCACCACGGCGGCCCTGGCGCTGCTCACCGATTTGGTAAAGAAGGGCGGGGTCATGGCCGGCGCCCGCATAGGGGGTTTTTCCGGGGCCTTTATCCCCGTTTCCGAGGACGAGGGCATGGTTGCAGCGGTCCGCTCCGGTTCCATCAACCTGGAAAAGCTTGAGGCCATGACCAGCGTCTGTTCCGTGGGGCTTGATATGATCGCCCTCCCCGGAGACACCAGCGCCGCCACCATAGCGGCGATCATCGCCGACGAAATGGCCATCGGCATGGTGAACGGAAAGACCACCGCGGTACGGGTGATCCCCGTGCCGGGGAAAAGCGCCGGGGAATGGGCCGAATTCGGCGGCCTCCTGGGGGGCGCCCCGATCATGGCGGTGAACGGCGCCAAAAGCGACGCCTTTATCGCCCGGGGCGGTTGGATTCCGCCGCCTATCCACAGCTTCCGCAACTGACAAGCGGCCGCGGGGACAAAAGCGGGAATATTTAACCACGTTGCGACACGAAAAGCTTATTCACAATCTTTATTTCTGCATCTCTTTTTTAGTGCCTTTCGTGCCTTTTTGTGGTCAAAATTCTTTTTTTGGATCCGGAATACAGGACTGCATATAACAAAATGCTATGTGTATTTTTTTGAAAAAAGGTGTGTAAAATATTGACAAAGTCGTTTAATGACAATAATATAAAACAGAGCCCTTTTTACAGGTATGGAGGAAGAAAATGCGTACAAATGTAGATTTGGATGATATTTTGGTTAAGGAAGCAATGAAAATCAGCGGAATGCACACAAAAAAGGCCGTTTTAAACATGGTTTTAAAAGAATATATTCGGAAAAACAATTTAAAGAAAATATTAAAATATAGGGGATCCAATATTTGGGAAGGAAATCTTGAAGAAATGAGAAGAATGAGATGAAAAATATTCTTGTAGATTCAACAATTTGGATAGAGTTTTTTCATGAACGGAAAAAATCCATTGAAGCAGATTTATTACAGGAACTGATAACAGAGGAAAATAATATTCTTATATGCCCTGTTATATATCAAGAAGTCTTACAAGGCGTAAGAGAAGATAAAATATTTAAAGAAATAAAAAGTATTCTACTAAACGCCTTAATGATAAATACCGAGATAATGTATGTTACAGAACACGCAATTGATTTATGTAGATTTTTGAGAAAGAAAGGAATAACAATAAGGAAACAATATGATTGTTTAATTGCATCGTATGCCATATTAAATGATGTGTATTTATTCCATGATGATAGCGACTTTGATCAGATTGAAAAATACTGTAAACTAAAGGTTTATAAATATAAAACATAAAGCAAAAACTATGTGCAGGACTGTTAACGCTTCGGGCCTAAAGGCTCTTGGGGTTCCATCTGACTCTGGTCTCCGCTATGCTCCCCGCCCCCGGAACATTCTGAACGGGTCTTTAATTTTAGGGGATAGCGGGCGGGGGAGGGGTTGTGGTATCATAACTAAAGATGATTCGGCTCAAGAACGCGAAACAGATCGACGGGATACGGAAATCCTGCAAGATGCTTTCCGCCATGTACCGGGAACTCATTCCCCTGGTGAAAACCGGGGTGGAAACCATAGACCTTGATCACTGGGTCCGGCGCTGGATTAAGCAGGCCGGGGGCAGGTCGGCCTTTCTCGGCTACGGACCCGGGGATAACCCCTATCCCGCGGCGCTCTGCGTTTCGATCAACGAGGAGGTGATCCACGGCATACCCTCCAAACGGAAAATCGCCGAGGGGGATCTGGTTTCCCTGGACTGCGGCATAGACTTAGGGGGCTTTGTCAGCGATCAGGCCCTTACGGTGGAGGCCGGCCGGGTCAGCGAGGCCGCCCGGAAACTCAACCGGGTTACCCGGGAATGCCTGCACAGGGGACTGGGGGCGGTCAAGGCCGGGGATCGGCTCCTTCAAATCGCCCGGGCCGTGGAGGGCCACGCGAAACCCGCCGGTTTTTCGGTGGTAACCCGCTACTGCGGGCACGGGGTGGGCTTTGACCTTCACGAGGACCCCCAGGTGCCCAATTCCCCCCACGGGGCCAACCCCCGGATGAGTCCGGGGCTGGTTATAGCCGTGGAACCCATGGTGAACCTGGGAAAGGGGGATGTGGACCTTCTGGAGGACGGCTGGACCGTGGTAAGCGCCGACAGAAAGCTTTCCGCCCATTGGGAACATACGGTGGCTATTGTGGAAAACCGCACGGAGATCCTCACCGATGAGCTGGCACTGTAACTTTTCCGCCCCAAGTATTATTATTGTATCTATAGGAGTATGTAGTTTATGGATCTCATGAAAAGGCTCTCTTCCAAGAATTTCCTCATCTTCAACCTGGTTTTGCTGGGGGCGATCTTCGGGTTTTCCCTGGCTTTCCTCTCTTTTTCCTGTTCAAAACCGGGGGGGAACAGGGCCAAGGCGCAGGAAAATACCCAGGCGGCGCTTATACCCCAGGACGCCCTTTCGGCGGCGGAAAACCTTCAAACCGTATTCCGTTCGATCTCGGACAGGGTACTCCCGTCGGTGGTGGAACTTAAAACCGTTTCGATACGGCGGCAGCAGGTTCCCAACTTTAACGGCATACCCTGGGAATTTTTCTTCGGAACCCCCAAGGAAAACGGCGAGGGCAGGGAACGGGAATTCCGCTCCCAGGGCCTGGGTTCGGGGATCATAGTCCGCAAGGTGGAAACCGCCGGACAGGATACCTACTACGTGCTTACCAATCACCATGTGGTGGGGGACGCCAATGAAATTTCGGTGGCCCTCAATGACGGGACCGAATATCCCGCCGAATTGGTGGGGAAGGATGAGCGGAAGGATCTGGCTATGGTTTCCTTTAAGGGTCCCGGGGATCTTCCCCTGGCGGTTCTGGGGGATTCCGATACGGTGCAGGTCGGGGATTGGGCCATTGCCATCGGGAATCCCCTGGGTTTTATGTCCTCCATGACCATGGGCATCGTCAGCGCCGTGGGCCGTACCGGGGGGCCCGCCAACAATATCAACGATTTTATCCAGACCGATACTTCCATTAACCAGGGGAATTCCGGGGGGGCCCTGGTGAATATCAGGGGGGAGGTCATCGGGATTAACACCTGGATTGCCAGCAACAGTTCCGGCGGCGGTTCGGTGGGGCTGGGCTTTGCCATTCCGATCAATAACGCGAAACGTTCAATAGACGAATTTATCAACAAGGGGGAGATCAGCTACGGCTGGCTCGGCGTTTCCCTAACCGATCCGGACAAGGACGTGGCGCAGGCCCTGGATCTTTCCGGCAAACGGGGCGCCCTGGTTTCCCAAACCTTTATCGGCTCCCCGGCGGAGAAGGGGGGCATACAGCCAGGCGACTACATCACCTCCCTCAATGGGAAGGAAGTGCGGGGCATGAACCAGCTTACCCTCATGGTGGGGGACCTTAAACCGGGCGAACAGGCCGCCTTCCGGGTGATCCGCGACGGCGCTGTACGGGATATACGGGTCCGTATTGAGACCCGGGACAACGAGATCGCCGCGGAAGCTTCCAAGCTTTGGCCGGGGATCTATGTGGTCCCCTTAAGCGACGCGATACGGGAAAATCTCAAGATCAAGGGCGGCCTTGAGGGGCTGTACGTGGGCCAGGTTATCGCCAAGAGTCCTTCCGCCGTGGTGGGGCTTCTGCGGAACGATGTTATCACCGCGGTTAACGGAGAAAAGGTTACGGACCTTAAATCCTTCTATAAGGTTATGCGGGAAAAGGCCGGAAAGGAACTGTGGTTTGACGTCCAGCGGGGTGAATCAACTTTGGAAACCCCCAAGTATAAGAGGTAAAGAGGAGGTAAAGGGGGGGGGGAGAGGGTGCTTAAGGGACGCCATCTTATCGAGCCCGGGGATTTTACCCTGGAGGAACTGGAGGGGCTTTTTTCCCTGGCGGAACGGATAGAGGGGGATGAAAGCTATCTGCGGGATTCCTGCCGGGGGAGGCTCCTGGCGACATTGTTTTTTGAGCCCAGCACCCGGACCCGTCTTTCCTTTGAGGCAGCCATGCTGCGTCTGGGGGGAAGCTGCCTGGGCTTTGCCGAACCCGGTTCCAGTTCCGCCGCCAAGGGCGAAAGCCTGGCCGATACGATACGCACCGTGTCCTGTTATGCCGATGCCATCGTGATGCGCAATCCCAAGGAAGGGGCGGCGCTGCTGGCCTCCCGCTTTTCGGCGGTCCCGGTGATCAACGCCGGCGACGGCGGGCATCATCATCCTACCCAGACCCTGACGGACCTCCTGACCATACGCCGCCTGAGGGGCGGCCTGGGGAATCTGACCATAGGCTTTTGCGGGGACCTTAAATTCGGCCGTACCGTTCACTCCCTGGCAAAGACCCTCGCCCGCTATACGGAGGTACGGGAAATTTTTATCTCCCCGCCGGAACTCAAGGTCCCCGGTTATATCAGGGGGGGCCTTGAAAAGGGGATGATCCCCTGCAGGGAAGCGGAAAGACTTGAGGACGTGATAGGGGACCTTGACGTACTCTACATGACCCGGGTTCAGCGGGAGCGTTTTTTCAACGAGGAGGATTATATCAGGCTTAAGGATTTTTACATACTTACCAGAGAAAAAATGGAAAACGCCCGGCCCGATTTGATAGTTCTCCATCCCCTTCCACGGGTTAACGAGATCGCCCTGGAGGTCGATTCCGATCCCAGGGCGGCGTACTTTAAGCAGGCGAAATACGGCATGTATGTACGGATGGCCCTGCTCGCTTCAATATTGGGAGCGGTATCATGTTAAATGTTGATCAGATAAAAAACGGCATTGTCATCGATCATATCAAGGCGGGGCAGGGAATCAGGATCTTTAACTGGCTGGGTCTGGGCAAGGCGTCCTACAATGTGGCCTTCGTGGTTAACGCCCAGTCAAACCGCATGGGCCGCAAGGACATTATCAAGATAGACAACACCATCGAAATCAATTTTGACATCCTGGGTCTCATCGATCCCAATATAACGGTAAACGTTATTGAAAACGAAGTGATCACCAAAAAGATAAAACTCCAGCTCCCCGAAGGGGTTCAGGATATTCTTATCTGTAAAAATCCCCGCTGTGTTACCTCCGCTGAAAAGATACCCCATATATTCCACCTGGACGACAGAAAGCTGGAAACCTACCGCTGTGAATACTGCGACGAGATACGCAGCGCCGCGGACTTTAGGTAAGGTATTTAAGAAACTGTAAAGGAAATCCAAAAGATATTCTCCCGCGTAAAACCTCCGCCGGGCGCTACAGCCCCGCGTCGGTAAAGGGCGGGGCCCGCTCCAGCACTTCGGCTATGCGGCGGTGTTCGGGGAGGAGCAGGGCCGGATCGCTTTTCAGCACCGCGAAGGCATAATCCCGGCAGCGGACGAGGGTTTCCGCGTCGCGGACCGGATCGGCGATTCCCAGCTTAAGATAACCGGACTGTTCCAGTCCGGCGATTTGTCCGGGTCCCCGGAGCTTTAGATCCTCCTCGGCTATGATAAAGCCGTCGTTGTTTTCCAGCATCACCTTGAGCCGTTCCTTGCCCTCATTCGTAAGACCCGCCGGACGGGGCCCGGCGCTTTTGCCGCTTTCATCCCCCGGTTCTGATTCCGGTTCCGGTTCCGAATAGATCAAAAAACAGAAGGCCTGATCGGAACCCCGGCCCACCCGGCCCCGCATCTGGTGCAGGGCGGAAAGGCCGAAGCGTTCCGCGTGGTGGATCACCATGCAGGAAGCGTTGGGGACGTCCACCCCCACCTCGACGACGCTGGTGGCGGCGAGTATGTTGATCTCCCCGTTACGAAAGGCCTCCATGACCCTGCGCTTTTCTTCCTCCTCAAGCCGGGAATGTACCAGGGCCGTTTTATACCGGGGAAAGATTTCGGCGGAGAGCCGTTCCGCCATGGTAACGGCGTTTTTCAGGCCCTTGTCCGCCGTCTCCTCATCGCCGATAAGGGGATAGACAAAGTAGGCCTGCCTTCCCGCGGCAAGTTCCTTTTCCACAAAGCCGTAGACCTTTTCCGCGTTGGATTCCCTGGCCAGGTGGGTTTTTACGGGCTTGCGGCCCGGCGGCATATCCCTGATTACCGAAATATCCAGGTCCCCGAAGACCGTAAGGGCCAGGGTCCGGGGTATGGGGGTGGCGCTCATCATCAGAAGATCCGGTGTGCCGGGGTTTATGAGGGACGAAGCCCCCTTTGCCAGTATGGCCTGCCGCTGGGTCACCCCGAAACGGTGCTGTTCGTCGATGACCACGAGGCGCAGGCTCCGGTACACCACGCCGGAGGAAAAAAGGGCGTGGGTTCCCAGGACCAGGTCCACTTCCCCCTCCGCCAGGGCCTTGAGCAGCCGTGCCCGCCCCGCGGCCTTGAGGTTCCCCGTCAGAAAGGCCGGACGCAACCCCAATGGTTCAAGGAGTTTCGCGGCGTTTTCCGCATGCTGCCGGGCGAGGAGTTCCGTGGGGGCCATTATCGCGCACTGGCCCCCCAAATCGACCGCATAGAGGGCAGCGAAAAAGGCCGCCAGGGTTTTCCCCGAGCCCACGTCCCCCTCAAGGAGCCGCGCCATGGGGTAGTCCCCGGCCATGTCGGCGTTTACGGCGCCTATGGCTTCTTCCTGGCCTGCGGTGAGGGAGAAGGGGAGCCGGGCAAGAAGCTGCCGCTGGAGGGGAGAAAGGTGTTCATGATTGGAAACCCGGCTTCCATGGGAAGTATCGTTTCCACCGGAAGCCGGGGGGCCCGCCGCAGCGACGGGGGTCCGCCGGGCCGAGGGGGAGCGCCGTTCCATGGCCCGCCGCCCTACGATCATCTCAAGGTAAAAAAGTTCCTCGCAGATAAGGGTTTTTTTCGCCCCCTCAAGTTCCTCGATTGATCCGGGAAAATGTAAGGCCCTCAGGGCCCGGGCCTTGTCCAGGAGCCCCTCTTTCTCAATCACCCCCTGGGGGAGTTCATTTTCAAGGTCCTTCCCGTACTTGTCCAGGGCGGCCTTTACCAGGCGCCGGAGGAGATTTTGGGTCAGCCCGGCGGACAGGGGATAGACGGGAACTATGCGGTTAAAGCCCGCGGTTTTCCCGGTTTCCTCAAATTCAAAGGAAGAACTTTGAAGGTCCCCGTGCTTGTAGAAGAATCTGCCCCAGAGCCGGAAGCTTTTTCCCTGCCCAAGCTGTTTTGCAAGAAAGGGACGGTTAAAGCAGAGCAGCACCGCCCGGGCGCTTTCATCCTCAATATGAATTTTCAGGGTTCTCATGGGGCCGTAGCCGAACCAGTCGTGGGCGAGCACCTTTACCACCGTACAGACCGGCCCCTTGTTCCAGTCCTTAAGGGGAACCTGACGGCTCCGGTCTTCCCAGTCCCGTGGATAGCGGGAAAGGAGACCCGCCGCTGTGCTTATGCCCCTTTTGGCAAGCAGGGCCGCCGTTTCGGGCCCCACGCCCCTGAGGTCCTCCACCGGAAAGCAGAGTTCCCGCAGATACATGGGTTAGAGGGGCAGCGCCTGGAGCAGGAAGCGGCCGAAGACCACCACGGCCCAAAGCAGGGCGGTGATGAACAGCAGCGCCCCAATGGCAAGGATGATACGCCCAAGGTAATTGAGTATACGGAGCGGAAAGAAGATACGGTTGATGCGGTACAATACGGGCTGGGCGATAAAGTCAATAAGGCGCCAAAAGGGCGAATAGATATTGGCGTTAAAAAGATAGGCAAAGAGCCTGAGTATCAGAACGATGATAAGAAAACCTAGAACCCAGGAAAGCACCGACCATACCGCGGTGAGCAGCATGGCGAGGGCTATGCCTAAACTGATACGGCCCGAATGGTTCCAGGCGGTCAGGAGTCGGCGGACCAGGCCCAGGACGGCCAGGGCGATAAGCGGGGAAAAATCGAGGACGGAATTCCTGAAGATACGGAAACGGCGGAACCAGTTAAGGTAGGGATCGCAGACGCTGCAGAGGAACATATAGGGTTTCCCAAAATCCACCCCGGAAAACCAGGTAAGGAGTATGCGTATGACGATGAGGATCATGTAGACGCTGATGACGCTTGACAGCGCTGTTAAGAGGTACTGCATTTAGGCCCCCCAGGCCTCCGCCACGGCGGGGTATTGTTCAAGGGCCTCCAGATGTTTTTTGTCCCCCGCGGTACTAAGCTGGAGGGCGGTCCGTATCACCGTTTCTTCCCCGTTTTCCCCGGAGGGGGGGATATGGATAAACACCGGCGAAGGGCCGGGGTTGTCAATGAGAAAATCCCGCAGGGGGTAGAGGTTCTGCTCAATGATCCTGTCCCGCAGCCGTATGTGTATCTCCCGGAACAGGCCGGGCTTTACCAGATGGAGCTTTTCGCCGGGCCGGCTCTTTCCCGGTTCCTCCCCGCCCAAGGCGGTTTTCCCTTCGGCCTCTTCGGCGGCCGCCCCCGGCCCCTGGGATGCCGCCGTCGCCGCTTTCGCGAGCTTTTTCAGGTCCAGAACCGACGTTACCCGGAAACTCATTTTTCCCCTGGACTGATCGATTTTTCCCTTCAGGGCCGCCCTGGTTTCGGGCTTGATCACCGCCTCCGCGTCTTCCCAGAGTTTGTTGAAAAATACGATATCAACCGTACCGTTGTAGTCCTCCAGGGTTCCGAAGGCCATGGATCTGCCGCTCTTATCGGTATAGGGTTTAATGGTTTTCACGATCCCCACAAGAATATATTCCCCGTTCTGGATTGAATCGGGATCACCCAGGTTTACCGTAACCTTCTGCCGCCACAGTTCCCTGTATTCATCCAGGGGATGACCGGAAAAATAAAAGCCGATAAGCTCCCTTTCGAGGTTAAGCTGCTCCATCCTGTCCATCTCGGGCATTCCGGTAAACTTAAAATCGGGAAAAACCTGTTCCCCCGTATCCTCAAAGAGGCTTACCTGGCCGAATTTTGTTTCGTCCTTTTTATTCTGGGCGTATTCAATGGCCGCCTCCATATTGACCAGCAGGGTCGGCCTGTTCATGCCGAAACGGTCAAAGGCTCCGGTCTTGATAAGCAGCTCTATCACCTTGCGGCTTACGATATGTTCCCGGGCCTGGTTTGTCTGCAGGGTTACCCTGTCAAGAAAATCCATAAAACCCTTAAAGGGCCCGTCCCGGCGGCGCAGTATAATTTCATCCGCGGGACCTTCGCCGACCCCCTTGATCCCCAGGAAGCCGTATACGATCCGGCCCTCCACCACGGTAAAGCGTTTTTCCGAACGGTTGATGTCCGGCGGATCGATGGGGATCTCCATTTTACGGGTTACTTCGATATAGCTTGAAAGCTTGTCCTTATCGGCGCTGCCTATTTCATTGGTAAGGTTGGCGGCCATAAATTCGGCGGGATAATTTGCCTTGAGATACGCGGTACGGTAGGCCAGCACCGAATAGGCCGCCGCGTGGCTTTTGTTAAAGCCGTAACCGGCAAAGGGGACCAGCAGCTCATAGATATCCCCCGCTTCTTTTTCGGTATAACCCTGCTTCAGCGCCCCCGCCAGGAAGGGGGCCTTTTCCTTGTCGATGATCTCCCGTTTTTTCTTTCCCATGGCGCGGCGGAGCAGATCCGCCTGTCCCATGGTATAGCCCGCGACGATACGGGCCACCTGCATCACCTGTTCCTGGTAGACGATGATCCCGTAGGTTTCCTTAAGAACCCCCTCAAGGGAAGGGTGGGGGTATTTTATGTACTGGGGATTCCATTTTGATTCGGTAAACTGGGGGATAAACTGCATAGGCCCGGGACGGCCAAGGCTGTTAAGGGCCGTTAATTCCCCGATACTGGCGGGTTTTGCCTTCCGGAGTATCTCCTTCCACCAGGGTTTTTCAAACTGGAAGATGCCCTCGTTTTTTTCCTCGGCAAGCATGGCAAAGGTCTTTTCATCATCCTCGGGAACCTCTTCAACGCTGAAATCCGCGCAGTCCCCGCCCCGGCGGCGCACCAGCTCTTCCGCGTGTTTAAGCAGATCCAGGGTTTTCAGCCCCAGGAAATCCATTTTTATAAGGCCGCAGTCCTCAAGAAAACCCATGGTATACTGGGTGGCTATGCCGCCCCCCTTGGATTCAGGTTCCCGGTAGAGGGGCACGTAATCGGTTAAGGCCGTTTTACCGATCACCACCCCGGCGGCGTGGATACTGGCGTGGCGCCGCAGGCCCTCAAGTTTCCGGGCAAGGCCGAACATTTCGGTATATTTGGGGTCCCTTTCCAGTTCCCCCAGTTTGGGTTCTTCCTTAAAGGCCCTTGCCAGGGTGATCTTCGGGTCCCCGGGTATGAGCTTGGTGATCATCTCCGATTCGGGGATCGGTATCTCCAGGGTCCGGGCCACGTCCTTGATCACCTGTTTCGCCCCCAGGGTTCCGAAGGTGATAATCTGGGCCACCTGATCCCTGCCGTATTTTTCGGTTACATAGCGGAGCACCTCGTCCCGCCGTTCATTGCAAAAGTCAATGTCAAAGTCGGGCATGGAAATACGATCGGGGTTAAGGAAACGCTCAAAGAACAATCCGTATTTAAGGGGGGCCAGGTCGGTGATCCGCAGGGCGTAGGCCACAATGGAACCCGCCCCGGAACCGCGGCCCGGCCCCACCCAAATGCCCTGGTTCTTGGCCCAGTTGATAAAGTCCGCCACAATGAGGAAATAGCCGGTAAAGTGCATTTTGATGATCACGTCCAGCTCGTATTCCGCCCTGGCGCTTATCTCCTCCGTTACGGCGGCATAGCGCTTTTCAAGGCCCTCCATGGTAAGCTGCCAGAGCCACGCGGCGGAGCTGATCGCGTCCCCGCCGCCGCCTTCCCGCCCAGGCCCGGCCGCCTCGGAAGAGCCCTCCCCCATTTGGAATACCGAGCGGATCTTGTCCTTGAGGGCGGCGGAGGGCGTAAAACCGCCGGGTATGTCGTATACGGGAAGGTAATCGGGGAGGTCCTTTGTTTTGACCCTGGGAATATCGGTAACGCAGCGTTCGGCGATCTTTACCGTATTGGCAAGGGCCTCGGGACAGTCCCGGAAAAGGGAGGCCATTTCCAGGTAACTCTTAAAGTAGAACTCCGACCCAAAGTACTTTTTCCGCCTTTCCTCGCTCCGGTGTTTTCCCGTCCCTATGCATAAAAGAACGTCGTGGACCGGCGCGTCTTCCTTGTTAAGGTAGTGAACGTCGTTGGTGGCGGCCAGGGGGATTCCGGTTTTCCGGGAAATATCGATGACCGCCTCGTAAATCTGCCGTTCCGACAGTTTTCCCTTGAGCACCTCCGCCGGGATGCCGTGGTCCTGGATCTCCAGAAAAAAGTTGGGATTTCCCTCGGCGTCCCGGCCGAAAAGATCCCGGTAGTACAGGGCCTTGGCCTCCGCCTCCTCCTTTTTCCCCCACCGTATAAGCCGGGGAATCTCGCCGGCCACGCAGGCGGAAAGGGCGATGAGCCCCTCGTGGTGGGCGGCGAGGAGTTCCTCGTCGATACGGGGCCGGTAATAAAAACCCTCGGTATAGCCCAGGGAACAGAGTTTTACCAGGTTGAAGTAGCCCTTTCTGCTTGCCGCCAGCAGGACCAGGTGGAAGTACCTGTTTTCGCTTTCGGCGCCGCTTTTTTCAAAACGGGAACCGGGGGAAACGTACATTTCACAGCCGATGATGGGATGAAGGGGATGCTGCCGTTTAACATGCTCCCCCGTTTCCTTGCAGGCGGCAAGAAATTCCATGACCCCGAAGAGGTTGCCGTGATCGGTCAGGGCAAGATGCCTCATCCCCATGGCTTCCGCCTTGTCCGCCAGGGCCTGAACCGAAACCGCCGCGTCCTGCAGGGAAAAATCTGAGTGGACGTGGAGGTGAACAAA
>JAISRD010000049.1 GCA_031273835.1 Treponema sp.
TGGAGGCTGTTGTTGTCCTGGAATTCGTCTATCATTATTTTTTTAATTGATTCCTTGTATACCCGCCTTATGTCGGGGAAACGGCTCAGGGCGTCGAGGGCAAGCCGGGCAATGTCGGCGAAACTCAGGATGCCGGTTTCCCGCTTCTTATTGTTAAAAAGCTCCTGGAATTCCGCCATCAGGGGGTAGACCGCTACCACGATGTCCCATTGCAGGGCGGTGTTCGCCGCGGCTTCAAGCCGGGGGTAAAGTTCGTCCTTGAGGGCCGCCCTGGCCTCCTTTACCGCCCTGTGCTCTTCCTTTGCGGAACTGGTCATGCGGATTTGGCAGATACTCCGGAGGAATTCAAAGTAGGCGGCAAACTGTTCCCTCAGGGGATCTTTTTCAGGCGGGGGGCTTCCGGCGGTTTCCGGGGGGCTTTCCCCGGGATCCCCCACGGGGCTTTCCCTGTCGAAAAGAGACTTCATACCGGGGGGGGGCGCGGGCTTCTTAAAGACCTCCAGAAGGTTTTCGTAAAACTTATTCTTCGGCTCTCCCCGGTCAAGGCTTTCCCGCAGAACCCGGATATGACGATCCGCTTCCCCGGTCAATTGCTCCCACCGCCTGAGCAGTTCGGCCCTTTGCCGGTTCTTAAAATCCTCGAAATCCAGGGCACGGGAAAGGGAACCGTAGCGCAGCAGGGGCTCCGCGAACAGTTCCTCCGCCACGGTGCGGATCTTTTTTTCGGCGATGAGTCTTTGCAGGGCCGGGTTGTCCCGCTTGTCGAGGACAAAACGCAGGGCCGTCTGCCGGGCCAGCTCCCGGACCCCCTCGTTGTCGCTTTTGAAATCGGGGCTGACGCCGAAACGGCGGGAGGCGGTGCGGGCGACGGCGGCGCAGAAGGAGTCCAGGGTGTGGATATTCGCCCGGTGAAACTGTTCCAGGGCCAGGGCGGCCCTGGGGTCCCTGACGGCGTTCTCCGCCAGGAGTTGATAGATGCGGCTGTACATTTCGTTGGCCGCCTTGTTCATGAAGGTGATGGTGAGTATCTCTTCAACCTTGCAGCCCCGCATGATAAGCCAGAGGTAGCGGGCCGCCAGGGATCTGGTTTTTCCCGAGCCCGCGCCGGCCCCGACCGCCGCGTTGGATTCAAGCGACGCCGCCGCCCGCTGTTCCTCATCCAGACCGGCAAAAAAAGAAAAATCAGCCGTCATCTTCTTCCTCCTCCTCGTAAACCCCCGTCCCCGCCCCTTCGCCTGCGTTGAGGGAGTATACCGAACGGCAGATGGTTTTGAAGGAACAGGCAAGACAGGTCTTGAGGGGCGGTTTTTTTAAGGAAAAATCCGAAACGGTCAGGGCCCGGTAAAACACTTCGACGTAACGATCCAGGGCGTCCAGGGTGGGCTGGTATTGTTCCCTGGAACAGGCTCTTTTGCCTTCCAGGTTTCCCACCACCAGGGTCAGTTCGTTTTTGTTGATGCTGAAAAAGTAGGCCTCCTCCACCCTGCGGCCCTGTTCCTCTTCAAGGAGTTTGATATACAGGGGGATCTGAAAATCCCTGAGCCCCTCCGGGGCTTCCCTGCAATGGCTCTGCGCCGGGGCCGCGCCGGTTTTATAGTCGATGATCATAAGCCCCCGGTGCGAAGATGAAATTCTGTCTATCTTCCCGGTAAGGCGGAGGCCCCTCTGTTTATCACCGGGGATCGAAAGTCTTTCCTCCAGGGCTTCGACTGTATAGCCGGAAAAGTACCGGGCCTCGGTTTTTAAGAGGGCCCGTATCCGCCTGACCATCGCCGCGGCCAGGGGTTCCCGGAGGGGATAGGCGAGGAGGCCCCTGAATTTTCCGCCGCTCCGGAGGACCGTCCCGGTCAGTTCCTCCGCCCAGAGCCCGTACTTTTCCAGGTCCCGTTCCTTAAACGATCCGTCTCCGTCGTTTTTTATCCTGGTAAAAAGCCCTTCCAGAACCGCGTGGTAGATGTTTCCCAGGGACTCGTCGTCTAAGAGGGCGGCGTCGCTTTCGTATTCTTCCAGGAGGAAAACGCGCCTGAAGAACCAGAAAACAGGGCAGGAAAAGAATTCGGTTAAGTCCGTGGGCGAAACCCGTAAGCGGGGCTCCCCCGTATCAGGCCCCCCGTCCCCCCTTATACGCGTTATGGTTTCCCGGAGTTTTTCCTCAAAGGGGGGGAAGGAGAGCCTTTCAAGCGGCGGTACGCTGCGGGGGGAAGGGCGGCCGTTTTCCGTTTCCAGGGTTTTCCGCCAGCGGCCGAAGCCTTTTTTCTGTACGGGAAAAAGAACGGGGGGGAAATCCCCGCCGGCCCACCAGCTTAGTTCCTCAAGGTAGGGGCCGCCGTTTTCGCCCTCTTCCGCCCCGTATGTAAGGTTCCGGGCGAAGTAACTGTGGGGTATGGCGGCCCCCTCAAAGGTATCGGCGGCGGCGCTGATCCACGCCGGATGATCCCCCAGGGGGGCGGTAAAGAGCCTGAAAAGATCCGCCGACATATCCCGGTCTTCGATGCCCAGGGCGGCCCGTTTATCCCGGCGGAGAAAACCCAGGGGCCGGTACGGTACCGCCGCCGCGGACTGGGTGGCGTTGATCACAAAGTGGTAGGCGAAGGGGGCCCCCGCCGCCACGGGATAGTCATAGATATTTACCCCCCCCCCTTCCTGGGCGGGGACATAGCTTGTCTCGTTAAGGCGGGAAACAAAAAATGACAGCGCCCCCGAAGGGCTCTCCCCGGCGGAAAGCGCCAGCTCAGGATAATCCGCTTCCAGCTCTATGAGCAGGGACAGCTCCTCAATACAGCGGGCCAGCACGGCGTTTCCCAGGGCGGAACAGCGTTCCATATCGAGCAGTTCACGGAAGGCGAAATAGCGGTCCCGGAGTTCCCGAAAACCCGGTGAAGAAGCCAGGCTCTTGAGGCTTTGCTTGAGGGCGCCGTAGTAATTTTTCAATTCCCCCCCGCCGGAGCTCTTAAAGGCCTCTTCCCAAGTGTCGACGGTACGGCCCCTGTCGCTAAAGGGGGACACGCAGTAATTGGCGACGCCGAATTTAACCAGGGCCCTGTTCAGTTCGGGCCGCTTCCAGGGTATCGTTTCGTTGAGGACCAGGGGTTTAAGGGCGTCGAAGGAAAAGTCCGCGAAAACGCAGCGGCCTATGAGCGAAAAGAGGCGGCCCGTGCCGTAGTCCCCCAGGGCTTTTCCCGCCCTGCGGACAAAGGGAATATCCCAGAGCTCCAGTTCCCGGAACAGGTAGGGGGCGGCGGAGACAAAACCGGGAACGCTCACCGCCATATCGGCGTAGGCCGTCCCCCCCCCGTGAAGGCGCCGCAGTTCCAGAACCAGTTCCCGCAGTTCCCGCTGCCGGGA
>JAISRD010000053.1 GCA_031273835.1 Treponema sp.
AGGGTGTGAAAAGCGCTCCCTCCCCCGTACCCGCTATCCCCCTTAAGACCACCGACCCGTGATGAATGCCCCGGCGGCGGGGGATTACTCCGAATACCCCCCCTGCGCCGTCTTCATTCTCTCTTTTCCCCTCCGCCCCCCGCGGCGGCGGGCCCCCCCCCGCCCCCCCCAGTTAGTGTGCGCTAACATCACGGCGCCCGGACTATCCGCCGCGCGGATTGTCGGAACAGCAGACGGATATGCCATGGTTTTCTCCTTGATTACAGGGTGCTTAGCCGGCAAAACCGGGGGTCTTGCACAGTATAACATACCGGGCAGGGTGTGAAAAGCGCTCCCTCCCCCGTACCCGCTATCCCCCTTAAGACCACCGACCCGTGATGAATGCCCCGGCGGCGGGGGATTACTCCGAATACCCCCCCTGCGCCTATACAGGGACGCCTTTCAGGAAAGCCCCTTGCCGCCTGCCAGGCGCAGGAGCTTTTTGTTGCCATGCCCCGCCGAAGCGTTAATAAGACCACGCGCGCTTGCGCCGGGAAGCCCTATGGGGTATACTCATAACCAATTCCCTTACAGACCTGCGTTCACAAGGGGATTGGCCTATCTTCTAAAAAAGGATTTTGTATGATCTTCAATATTGAGCATGAATGTATGGAAAGGGGCTCAAGGCAGAAATTTCAGCTGGCGGACCTTAAAAACCTCGTGGAAATACTGTACGGCCGGGTTCCTTTTTACCGCACGAAGATGGACGCCCTGGGTATAAAACCCAGGGACATCCACACCCTCAAGGATATTGAAAAACTCCCCCTTACCACCAAGGACGATCTGCGGGAACTGTACCCCCACGGCCTGCTTGCCTGCCCCAAGGACCGCATTGTGGAGGTCCACATGAGTTCGGGCACCACCGGGAAGCCCGTGGTGGACGAATATACCCGGCGCGACATCGATATATGGCGGGAGTCCATGGCAAGGACCATGGCCGCCGCGGGCTGTACCAGGGACGACATAGTCCAGAACTGTTACGGTTACGGCCTCTTTACCGGCGGTCCCGGGGCTCACTACGGCGCGATGACCCTGGGGGCCGAGGTACTCCCCATGTCCTCGGGCAATACCGCCCGGCAGCTTATGGTGATGCAGGACTTCGGCTCCACCATGCTCACCTGTACCCCCAGTTACGCCCTTTTTATGGCGGAGGAAGCCGCCGAAGCGGGGATAGACCTGCACAAGCTCCCCATCGCCAAGGGCTGTTTCGGCGCCGAGCCCTGGAGCGAGAACATGCGTAAGGAAATCGAAAACCGTTACGGCATGAAGGCCTATGACATTTACGGCCTTACGGAGATCATAGGCCCCGGGGTTTCCTTTGAATGCGAAGCCCAGGAGGGACTGCACATCAACGAGGATCTCTTTTACCCCGAAATTATCGATCCCGATACGGGAAAAACCCTGCCCCCGGGCGAAAAGGGGGAACTGGTGTTTACCACCCTCACCAAGGAGGGCACTCCCCTGCTCCGCTACCGGACCAGGGATATCACGTTCTTTATAGAAGAACCCTGCTCCTGCGGACGGACCACGGTACGCATGCACCGCCTCTTTGGCCGTACCGACGATATGCTGATCATCCGGGGGGTCAACGTATTCCCCAGTCAGATCGAGCACGCCCTGTTCGAGATTGAGGGTACCGAGCCGGCCTATGTGATTGTGGTGGACCGGGGGGCCACCCATCTGGACGAAGTGGAGCTGCAGGTGGAGGTTAAGCAGGAATTTTTCAGTGATGAAACAAAAAACCTTGAAAGTCTGCGGGCCAAGATCCAGAATATAATGAAGAGCAAGCTTCAGATCGCCGTCAGGGTAAAACTCGTGGAACCGAAAACCATCGAGCGTTCCATAGGCAAGGCTAAGAGGGTCATCGACAACAGGAAGATTTAGGCCAAAAGACTTAAAGATTTAGGAATTGAGAAACGGAGGCTATCATGGAAATAAAGCAAATATCGGTTTTTCTTGAAAATAACGCGGGCCGCCTGGGGGAAGTAACCAGGGTTCTGGCGGGTGCGGGGATCAATCTGCGGGCCATATCCATCGCCGATACGGCGGACTTTGGAATACTGAGGATCATCGTAAGTGATCATGAAAAAGCCGTCCTTGCCCTGAATGAGGCGGGATTTACCACCAGGATAACCAATGTGGCGGCGGTTGAGATTGAGGACGTACCGGGAAGCCTGGCAAGGGTTATGGAACTATTTCAGAAAACAAACGTTAATATTGAGTACCTCTACGCTTCTCTGGAAGGCAAAGCCGGAAAGGCGGTGGTTATCTTCAAATTGGAGGATCATGACAAGGGGCTCAAGATAATCACCGACAACGGCCTTTCCATGGTTGAATCCTTCTAATGAGCGCCCCCGGAAACCGGTTAAAAATTCTGATGTGCACCAGCGAGGCCCTCCCCTGGGCGAAAACCGGGGGCCTGGCCGACACGGTCTCTTCCCTGTCTCTGGCGCTGGCAAAGTCCGGCCATGAGCTGACCATTGTTATGCCCCGCTATTACGGCATAGACCGGGGGAAACTTAAAAAACTTGAGGGGGCCATGGGGGTTCCGGTGGGGGGCGGCGAGGAATGGAGCGCCGTTTATACGACGGTTCTGCCAGGCGGAAAGGAAAAAAATCCCGTCAGGGTTTATTTCATCGATCATGAGGGCTTTTTCGGACGGGAGGGGATTTACGGAAACCCCGCAACCCCCGACTATCCGGACAATCCCCGGCGTTTTGCCTTTTTCTGCCGTTCCTGTTTCCAGTTGTGCCGGAAAATCGGCTGGTATCCCGACGTGATTCACGCCCACGACTGGCCCGCCTCCCTGGCGCCGGTATTTTTGAAATACGGCGAAAAATACGGGATCTCCAGCGAAGAAGAATCCTTTGTAAATACCGTTTCGGTCCTTACCATCCATAATCTGGGCTACCAGGGGATCTACAGCAAGGACGCCTTTTTCAACACCAACTTGGGCTGGGATGTTTTTTACCAGGCGGGTTTCGACGACTGGGAGATGATGAATTTTCTCAAAGCGGGGATCACTACGGCGGACCGGCTCAACACGGTTTCCCCCAACTACGCCCGTGAAACCCTGACCCAGGCCCAGGGTTTCCGCCTGGACGCTAAGCTCCGGGCGAGGGGGGAGGATTATTCGGGTATCCTTAACGGCATAGACGAAACCCAATGGAATCCCCGGACCGACAAATACCTCCCCGCCCCCTTTGATGAAAAGGATCTGGGCGGAAAGGCCCTGGCAAAGCGGACCCTCCAGAGGACCTTCAAGCTCCACGAAACTCCTTCCGTCCCGGTAATCGGCATGGTAACCCGCCTGACCGACCAAAAGGGAATCGGGGAACTCTTCGGCCCCGCCTACGGTTCCGCCTGGTCCATCTGCAGGGACATGAACGTACAGTTCGTGTTCCTTGGTTCCGGCGACGCGTGGGCGGAAAACGAAATCCGCAGCCTTGCCTCCCGGCTTTCAAACTTCAAAGCCCATATCGGTTACAGTGAGGAACTTTCCCACCTTATCGAGGGGGGCGCCGATTTCTTCCTTATGCCCAGCCGCTATGAACCCTGCGGGCTCAATCAGATGTATTCCCTCGCCTACGGGACCCTCCCCATAGTCCGCAATACCGGAGGCCTGGCCGACACGGTGCAGAATTACAACCAGGAAACGGGGGAAGGTACGGGTTTCCTCTTTGACGACCTTAACCCCAGTGCCATCTACAATACCGTGGGCTGGGCAGTATGGGCCTGGTACAACAAACGGGAACAGATAGAGGAAATGAGGCTCCGGGGGATGAAGCAGGATTTTTCCTGGACCAAATCGGCAAGGCAGTATACGAAACTGTACCGGGCGGCGCTTGGAAAAAGCCCCGGTCCCCGTTAAATTTCACCGCGCTTCGGGCGGAAGCGAGCCGGGCGCGCGGGCGTAGAATAAACGGTCAATAGCCGTGTATTATCCGCTATGGAGTAGTACATGGTAGTTCTCAAATTCGGCGGGACTTCGGTGGGTTCAAAGGAAGCCCTGATTTCCCTTGTGTCCGTACTTAAAAATCCCGCTTATTCAAACCCAAAGCTTGTGGTGGTTTCCGCCCTGTCGGGGGTAACCGACGCGCTCATCGGCGCGGCGGACCGGGCCGTTGGGGACCCGGGGTTTCGTCCCGAAGCGGCCCTTGGGGGTTTGAAGGAGCGCCACCTTGAACTAAGCGCCTTTTTTCTAAAGGGGGAGGCAAAGAAAGGGGCCGACGCAAAAATTGAGGAAAGTTTTGCGGCCCTTTCCCGGATGCTGGACGGGGTCGCCATACTGGGGGAACTTTCCCTCCGCAGCCTTGACGGGATCATGAGTTACGGCGAAAGACTTTCCGCCCCCCTCATCGCCTCCATACTGAGCTATTCCGGCGCCGCCGCGGAATACCTCAATTCCCGGGAACTTATCGTTACCGACGATAATTACGGCGCCGCCCGTGTTCTCCCCGATGAAACTTACCGCCTGATACGGGAAAAAGTGTTGGGAGGGGGGGCTTCCCTCTACGTCGCCGCCGGTTTTATAGGCGCGGCCCCCGGCGGTTCCGTTACCACTTTGGGCCGGGGCGGTTCGGACCTTTCGGCGGCCATATACGGCGCCGCCCTGGACGCGGAGCGCCTTGAAATCTGGACCGATGTGGACGGCATACTAACCGCGGACCCCAGGCTGGTAAAGAGCGCCTTCCGTATTGATTCGATTTCCTATGAAGAGGCCATGGAACTTTCCCATTTCGGTGCAAAGGTCCTCCATCCCCCGACGATAAGGCCCGCCCTGGAAAAGGGTATTCCCATCGTAATACGCAATACCTTCAATCCCTCAAGCCCCGGAACGGTGATCTCCGGGAAGGCGGCGCCGAGCCCCTATCCCATACGGGGGATAAGTTCCCTCCCGCGGGTAAGCCTTGTACGTGTCCAGGGGGCCGCCATGACCGGGGTGGTGGGTTTTTCGGCCAGGCTCTTCGGGTGCCTGGCGCTGCGCAAGATCAGTATCATCCTTATATCCCAGGCTTCCAGTGAATATTCGATCTGCGTCGTGGTGGACCCCAAAGACGGCGGGGAAGCGGTATCCGCGGTTCGGGAAGAATTCCGCCGGGAAATAGGCAATGGCTCCATCGATATGCCTGAAGCGGAGGAGAACCTTGCCATAGTCGCCGTGGTGGGGGCCCGTATGAAGCGGGTCTCCGGCATATCGGGCAAGGTCTTTCACGCCCTGGGAAGAAACGGGATCAACGTGGTGGCCATCGCCCAAGGTTCTTCGGAGCTCAACATCTCCCTGGTTATCGACAGTCAGGACGAAGCCAAGGCCCTCACCGCCATCCACGAGGCGTTCTTTCTTTCCGGCGTGCGGTCGGTCAATCTCTTCCTGCTGGGTTCGGGCCTCATCGGCGGAACCCTGCTGGATCAGCTTGGGGAACACCGGGAGGTCCTCGCCGACCAGCATAAGATACGGATATGCCTGGCCGGGGCGGGCAATTCCCGGTCCATGGTTTTTAACGCCGCCGGGCTGGACCCCGGCGGGGTAAAAAAATTCCTCACGGCAAAGGGCGCTTCGCGGGAGGACCACGGGGGGCTTAACCCGGAGGACTTTGATCTTGAAAAATTCATCGCCCGCATGAAGGCCCTTAATCTTCCCAACACCGCCTTCTGTGACTGTACCGCCAGCGAAGGGGTTTCCGCCTCCTATGAGGATATACTCGGCTCGTCCATCCCGGTGATCACCCCCAACAAGAGGGCCAACGCCGGAAGCTACGGCTACTATAAAACCCTTACCGATTTTTCCCGGGAACGGGGCATACCCTACCTCTACGAAACCACGGTTTGCGCGGGCCTCCCGGTAATCTCCACCCTGAGGGATCTCTTTCTTTCCGGCGACAGGGTGCGCCGTATCGAGGCGGTGCTTTCGGGGACCCTCTCGTATATCTTTAACAACTACGGCGGGGGCAAGACCTTTTCCGCCCTGGTGCGGGAGGCCAGGGCCGCAGGTTATACCGAACCGGATCCCCGGGACGATCTCAACGCCATGGACGCCGCCCGTAAGGCCCTGATCCTTGCCCGTGAATGCGGCCTTAACCTGGAATTTGATTCGGTGGAGATAGAACCCCTGCTTCCCCCGGCCTGTTTCGACGCCCCCGATGTGGAAAGCTTCTTCACCGAACTGGAAAAGTCCGACGCTGTTTTTGAGGAGCGCCGTTCCGCCGCCGCCGCCGGGGGCAAGGTCCTCCGTTATGTGGCGGTCATCGAGGAGGGTTCCGCGAAGCTTTCGCTCCGCAGCGAGGGGGAGGCAAGCCCCTTCAGGGGCCTTAAGGATTCGGACAATATGGTGGTGATCACCAGTGACCGCTATTCAAAGCTTCCCATGGTGATCAAGGGGCCGGGGGCCGGCGCCCAGGTTACCGCCGGCGGGGTTTTCGCGGACATTGTACGGATTGCCCGGACCCTGGTTTAGGCGGGAAAAAGCTAAGGGTCCGAACGTACAGGCCCGTCTCCCGGGGGTCTAAAAAACATACCAAAATTTTGCTTGTTTTTCGCAAAATTCTCATTTACAATAGTACTCTGTTGAAAGATCAACAGCGGCCGAATGTGCCCGGACAGGGAAGACGAGCCCCGGCCTTTTATTCCGGGGGTTTTCTCCCGGGTGGAGGTTTTTTCCATCAATTCAATGGAAAAGTCCATTTACGGCAGCTATTTTTGGGTTGATGCTGGAAGGATGAATTTTGGAGCCAGGAGAGCGGTATGGCTGAAGGACCGATAGTATTTGCGAGGGGTCTTTCCAAGACTTTTAGCACGGTCTGCGTTTTGAATAAGGTCGATTTTGACATCTGTCCCGGTGAGGTCCACGCCCTGATAGGCGAAAACGGCGCCGGTAAGTCCACCCTGGTCAAGATCGTCGCCGGCGTTTATTCCCCCTCGGAGGGGCAGATCCTGCTGGATGACAAGCCGGTCAGCTTTAGAAGCCCCCACGCGGCCCGCGAAGCGGGAATCGCCCTGATTCACCAGGAACCCCTTACCTTCCAGGATTTGAACGTTACCGAAAACCTCTATTTGGGCCATACCCGCGGCAGGGGCAGCCCCTTTATTAACTGGAGGGAATTGTACAAACAGAGCGATGCGCTGCTGGAAACCCTGAATGTCCGCATGCGGAGCCAGGACCCGGTACGGGGCATGACCATTGCCGACCAGCAGATGATCGAGATCGCCAGCGCCCTGTCCCAGAACGCCAAGGTCATCATCATGGACGAGCCCACCGCGGCCCTTTCCCGGGGCGAGGCGGAGAACCTTTTCGCCATGATACAGAAGCTAAAAAAACAGGGCAAGGCCATTGTGTTTATCGGCCACCGGCTGGATGA
>JAISRD010000075.1 GCA_031273835.1 Treponema sp.
CAGCTCTTTGAGCCTCGATCGACTTCGGCGCCGCAGTTTTCGCAGAAAAATTTCGGGACCGGCCCGCTTTTCACCCTGCGGCTTTCTCGCTCGGGCACGTTCCGCCTGAAGCGGCCGCCGCGGGACAGGATGCGCAGGCCGCCGGGGCGCTTTCGGCCTTCCCTTCCGCAGCCTTCGGCTTTGCCGACGTTTGGGAAGCCTTGCTTTTATCGGTAACGTAAAAACCGGAACCCTTAAAGATGATTCCGCTTCCGCCGTTGATGAGACGGCGGACTTCCTTTCCGCATTCAGGACATTCCTTAAGGGGCTCATCACTCATACTTTGAAAAGCTTCAAAGGCATGTCCGCAGCTCTTGCATTCATATTCGTAGGTCGGCATTGTCGTTTTTTCCCCTTATATCACCGCTTTAGAAAAATTAAGGATCTCCCAAACAGCTTACCTTGAATATACCGTTAAGGTATTAAAAAGTAAAGCGAAGTCCCGGCTTTTCAAGACCCCGGTTTTAAGCACCACCGCACTGCCGTCCAGGCCGGGATTTTCCGTAAAAAAGATCCGGACGAGGCTTTGCACACCGGAAGATTGGACCGCCGGACCTGATTCGGAGAGGGCCGCCTTTGCGAAGGTAAAAAGCCGCGCCAAGGCGCCCGCGCGGGAGGGATTCGCCGTTTCAAGCCGCAATACGGCCCTGTATTCCCCCCGGCCGTCCGCGGGATATACGGCGAAGATCAGCCTTTCGGCGGGAATTTCCACGGGGACCCCCAGGGCGGCGGCAATTCGGGAAAGGGGGGGGCCGGGATTTTCCATCCACCCCGAAAGGACGGCCCCTTCTTTGAGGGGGACAAGTTCCCGGGGGCTTTCCGCGCCGGGGGGGGGAACAAAGGGATCCCCGTCGGAGACAAAGACCCTGGCCGAATTAAGATACACGGACAGTTCCCGCTTTTCCGATCTCCAGTAAGGTATTCCCGAAGCCGATCGGGCCTTCTCCCAGTCCCCGCGGGCGCCGAAAAACAGCCCCCCGCCGCCGGGGTATTTCCCGAAGGCTGCGGCGAGAAAACGGCGGGGCCCCCCGCCATAGACCGCGACGCTTAAGGACCGGCTCCGGTCAAGAAAATCCGAAAGTTCCGCGCCGCCCAGAGACCCCAGGGAAAGCCCGTCAAGTATGGGCCTCGCGCCCTCCACGTCGGCGCCTATATACAGATCCGCCCCGGGGGCAAGCACGGCGAAGGGATCCTTACGGTCCGCATAGTATCCTTCAGGACCGGGGACGGAAGCGCAGCCGGAGATACAAAAAACAAAAAGAAGAGCAAAAGTGAAAAACCCCGGATCTTGGGACCCCGGCGCTTGAAATACCCCGGACCGTTTCACGCGGGGCTTTTCATGATCTTGACAAACCACTTTTCGTCCCCCGCGTCCAGGGGGATCATGCCGGCCGACTCGCCCCATTCCATGGTAAGCGCCAGGGTTTCGGAGGCCACATAGTCGGAAAAACTTTCCCAGGCCGCTTTAAGCCGGGGGGAGCCATAGATCCACAGTTGTATCCTGTCGCTGACCTCAAAACCCGCTTCCTTACGGGCATTCTGCACCCCCCGCACCAGGTCCCGCACGTCCCCCTCCCTGGCAAGGGCCTCGCTGAGCTCCGTATCAAGCCCCACGGTAAGGGTTCCCTCGTTCAATACCTTGAGATTGGCCTTTTCGACCCGGCGTATGTCGATCTTATCCGCGGTGAGCTCCACAGAACGGCCCGCCGCTTCAATAGAAAGGGTGGCCCCCTCAAGGAGGCCCTGAATCTCGGCCTGGCTTAGATCCTCGATGCGCGCCGCGGCGGCCTTCATATCCTTTCCCAGCTCCCTGCCCAGGACGCGGAAATTCGCCCTGGCCTCGTATTCAACCAGGTCCTCCTCATTGTCCCGGAATACCACGGCCTTAACGTTAAGCTCCTCCCTGACAATGTCTTCCATTTCAAGGAGGGCCTTTTTTTCCTCCGGGTCCCTGGTAACAAGCTCCACGGTTTTCAGGGGCTGCCGCACCTTGATGTTGTACTGCGAACGGAGGGCCCGCCCCATGGAAACCGCCCGCTGTACCGCGGCCATCTTGTACTCTAAGCTTCTGTCCCTCCGGTTCTCCCGGTGCGGGGGAAAATCGGCCAGGTGTACCGATTCGGCTTCCTCAGGGAACCTCAGGTTCTGCCAGACGGCGTCGGCGGTAAAGGGCATAAACGGGGCCGCCACGGTGATCAGGGTTTTAAGCACATCGTAGAGGGCGCCGTAGGCCTCGGCCTTGTCGGTATCGGCGGTCCCCCCCGATACGGGGGAATTGCGCCAGAAACGGCGGCGGGAACGGCGTATGTACCAGTTGTTGAGCAGATCGATGAAGGCCAGAATAGGATCGACGGCCCGTGAAAGATCGTAGGCCTCAAGGGCCTCCTCCACCCTCTCCGTAAGGTTCTCCGCCTCCGAAAGTATCCACTTGTCCAGAGGATTGGAAGGATTGGGGGGGGGGCCCTTTACTTCCGCCCCGTCGATATTCGCGTAGGTAACGAAAAAACTGTAGGCGTTCCACAGGGGGATGATGATGCCCTTCATCACGTCTCGCACCCCTTCGTCGCTGTAACGGAGATCGTCGGCCTTTACCACCGCCGAATGGATCAGGAAAAGCCGCAGGGCGTCCGCTCCGAAACGGTTCACCACCTCCATGGGGTCGGTATAGTTTTTAAGGCTCTTGCTCATCTTCTTGCCGTCCGGGGCCAGCACAAGGCCCGAGACGACGCAGTTCCTGAAGGCCGGCTTTTTGAAGAGCGCCGCCGCCAGTATGGTGAGGGTATAGAACCAGCCCCTGGTTTGATC
>JAISRD010000110.1 GCA_031273835.1 Treponema sp.
TGAAATTTGGAAACCCCCATAAGGCGGATTTCCCCGCTTTTCCGCCCCGAACGGACGCAGGCCCTTTCTATTCTGTCCCGTACAGCCCCGATTCTGTCCGCTATTCCGGCTCCGTCCCCGGCGGTCATTTTGTTTTCCTCAGCATGAAAGATCCTTCAAGACAGGCGGCCAGGGCGAAAAATTGTTCCTTCTCCAAAGTCTCCGCCCTTGCCCCGGCTTTAATCCCGCTTTCCCGGAGCGCCGCCTCTACGGCGTATTTTTGTCCGCCGTGTTCAGACCCGGCGTCTCTCTGTCCGGCGTATCCGCCCCCGGCGTCCTTAGCTTCCCTCATTATACACGATTGGCTAAGGAAATGTTCAAGGTTGTTGGCGGCGGTCTTGCGGCGGAATTCAAAGAGGGACCGTACCAGGGGGAAAAAAAGAGCCCCGTAACGGGGTATACCGGGACGCAGGGTTAATTGCAGGGACGCCGACTCCACATGGGGGGCCGGATAAAACGAGGCGCCCTTGAGGGTCATAAGTTTCCGCACGGTATAGGCGGAGGATAAAAGTACCGACAGGGAAGCGTAATCTTTGGACCCGGGTGAAGCGGCCATGCGCTGGGCAAGCTCTTTTTGTACCGTGATGACCATGCGCCTAAAAAAGCGCCCCCCTTCTATGAAGCTCCCCATAAGCGGGGCGGCAATGGAATAGGGCAGATTTCCCAGCAGATAGGGGCTTTCATCCCCCCGGCTTTCCCAGGTTTTTAACACGTCCCCCCGTACCAGGGTAAAGGGCCTGCCGGCAAAGAGCTGTTCCAACAGGGCCGAAACCCCCCCGTCAATTTCAAAGGCCCGTACTACGGCCCCCCCGTCCAGAAGGGGCAGCGTCATGGCCCCCAGGCCGGGGCCTATTTCCCAAACCCCGTCCCCCCCGTTTAGTTCCAGGGCGTCGATCAGGGCCTTCCTGACCCGGGGGTTGATCAGAAAATTCTGGCCGTAGCGTTTTAGTACGGAAAGCCCCCGTCTTTCAAGGTAGGCCCTTAAGGCGGGGCCTGAATTATAATCGGGAAAGTCCGCCTCACGCAAAGGGGGCAAGATAATTCCTATAGTTCCGGTACAAGCCGCTTACAATAAGGAGCAGGACTATAAACAGGGGGCAGAGGAGCGCCGCCAGGGCAAGGGGGAGTTCAATACCCGGAACGAGGGAAGCCAGCTCCACGGTACGGTAAATCAAACCCTGGATCACATTGAGGAGCGTATCCAAAAGGACCGCCAGGGGAGGAGCAAAGCCAAGCAGGAGATAAGAGCCGGAAAGGGCCATAAAAAGGGAAATCAGGGGTACCGTAACAATACCGGCGGCAATGCCTACGGGGCGGAGTACTCCGAAAAAGGCCGCCGCCGCGGGCGCCGACGCTGTAAAGGCCCCCAGAGAGGCGGAAAGGGGCCGGGCCAGAGATCCGGGGAGGAACCGTTCCAGAAACAGACGGAAGGGTCCGCTGAGCAGCAATATGCCCGCCAGGGCCGTATAGGAAAGGATAAACGAGGGACTAAAGGCCGACCGGCTGTCCGCAAGCAGATGCAGACAAAAGGCCGCTGCAAGTACCGGTACGGACTGCCTCTGCATACCCCTAAACAGGATCAGGACCCCCAGGGCATACATGATCCCCGCCCGGACCAGACTGGGCTGGGGGCCGACCAGAAAAATATAGGCGCCTATAAAGAGGAGCCCCCCAAGGGCCGCTCCCTTTTTCCCCAGCAGGGGCCTTAACAGGAGGGCCAGCAGACCGGACAGGATGGCCAGGTGCATCCCCGAAAGGGCAAGTACGTGGGAAACGCCGGCGTCCCTGAAACGGGAAGCGGTCCCGCCGTCCATGTTTTCCCTGGTTCCCAAAAGAAGGGCCGCCGCAAGGCCCCCCCATTTGTTTGGTTTTCCCTTCCTTTCCACAAGCCTTTTTATAAGGCCGCCGCGCAGGGCCGTGCGGAACCGCTCCAGCGGCGGCGCCGGTTTAAGGATATGCACAGATCGGGCGCTGAAACGCCCCCCCGTATTTGAAGGGGTAAAACGGCCCTCCACGTACAGTTCCGAGCCCCTGCCGAATTCCTTTACCCGTGGCATGGACCCCCCGGGGAAAAAGACCTGTACCCTGCCCCCGGCGGACGCTTCCGCGGGACCCGGGACGCCGGGAAGGCCTTCGGCGCCGGTTTCGGAAACCGCAATACCGGCCATTCCGCGTCCGCCGGAATCCCAGACCGAGGGGGAAAAAAGCCGGGGGTCCTCCAAAAGTTTTCCCCGGAGGGAGATGAGCTTTTTTTCCGGGAACCCCAGGGAAGGGGCCTCCCTTAGTCCGGGCAAAAGTCCCGAAACAAGAAGGAAAATCAAGACCACCGCGGTATGGAGAATAGGGCTCCGGCACCAGATTGGAATAGACCTGTTCAGAAAGCTCATCATACTCAATACTCAGCGCTTCAGTCGTTCTATGGCGGCGCGGGCCGCAGCGTGGACAGACTCGGGATAGGAAAGAAAGAGCGCATAGTTAAGATAATCAAAGGCCGATTTATCCCCCAGCTCTCCCAGGGCCTCAATAAGGGCGATAAGCACCGGAACATCGACGGATGTACCATGAGGATTTTGCCGCATCTTTGAATTGTAATTCCCCAACTGGAGGTACAGCGCCTGGGCCGCCTGGGGGCTTTCCATGGCCGCAAGACATTCGATAACGCCAAGATAGTCCTTTTTGAAGTCCGGGTCGCCGCCATAGGCGTTTTCAACAAGGTAAAAATGCCTTGAAACCAGGGGATAGGCCCTTGTCCTTTTCACCCTTCGTATTGTATCAATAGAGAGGTTTCGTAATTCCCGGCCGCCGGTTCCGCCCGCCGAGTCCAGGGCCAGCCCCGCCTGAAGCCCCCTTTCGGCGAATTCCCCCAGTTCCTCATCGGAGAAGACCGGGGACTCAAGCCGCCCTCCCCTAACGGCGAGTCTGAGGGCGGCGGTTTTTTCCTCAGTCGAACCGTTGTGGATCAGGTTCCTCAAAAAGGACCGCAAATCCCCGGGTATCGAAAAAAACGCCTCCTCGATGCCTATATCCTCCCTGTAGGGGATCAACATGGTTTGGAAAAGCACGGGATAACTCTCACCGCCGCCTGTCTTTCCCAGCGAAAAAACAAGGGCCCGGAGCAGGAGATAATCCGGGGGCGTACCGGCTTTGGAAAGCCTGTTCTGTTCCGCGAGAAACTGCCCGATCCTTCCCGCCGCCTGATTGTTGTCTCTGCCCATGGCGGAAAAACAACCAAGTACGGCTATCCTCGTCGCGTTATTCCGGTAACTCGAAAAAACCTGCCACAGGGTTTCCCCGGCGGGGGCATAGGCGGCGGCCCCCAATCCCCTGGCGGCGGCGGTAACCAGAGAAATCATATCGGGATCGTCCCTGAGCAGTTCCGCGTTATCCAGGCAGAAACGCAGGGCAAAATCGTAAAGGGCCCCGATAAATTCCCCGGCCGCGTCGTCGGTGGCCGCGTCGTTAAGAATTTCCACCTTGTCCGCAAGGCTTGCCCTGAGAAAATTCCGTTCATAGGAATTGAGTATGGAGCGCGGTTCCTGGGAAAAAACGCACAACCCCAGGACAGTACACTGTATCACCATGAAAAAATGTCTTTTGAAAGCAAACACAGAAAGCCTCCTTACCGTTTATAGGGCGTTGTCCGTCCCGGCGCTTGTATTGACGGCGTCTTTTTCGGAAGCGCCGTTTTCCTCAGGCGGAGCGCCGCCCGACGCCTCTTCATCCAAAACCCGGAAGGGAAGCTCCTCATCCTCCTCTGACTGCATTCCGAAGACCTCGCTTAAAATATGGTTACGGGTTTCGATGGAAAGAGGGTCCGCTTCAATGTGGATCAGGGAACGGTTGCGGTCCTCATAGAACTCCATTGAACGTATGGTGCCGGATATGCAGACCGGCGCGTTGTTCAAAATAAACTGTACCTTTATGCGCATACCCACCTCAGCCTTGCCGCCGACGGTAACGGCGCAGCCCGTGTCGGAAAGATCCTCCACAATGCACTTGTGGCCCGGATTCATTTCGATATTATACGAAGGCTCGACGCTGTTAAGGATATAAAGGTAGGCCATTTTATGGGTCTTGATTCTGATGGATTTACGTTTCTGGGTCCTGAAGAGGGATTCGCCGTGGCTTATCTTAAGCAAAACGCTGCTCTTGGTATAAACTTCCTCCTCGACAACGGTATCAAATACATAGCCCGCGTCCTCGGCGCGCCAGAAATAAACGGAAAGTTTCAGGCCCCCCCAGGAAAAGCCCGGGGGGAGCTTTGCCGCCGGGGGCTGCATAACCGTAAGGTATTGGGCCGAATTTTTAACGATCCGGGAATTAAATACCCCCCCCTGCCCGTGTACCAGTATGCGGACAGGCTGGCCTTCCTCAATCTGGCGGGTATCGTTGATGCCGCTCTTAACCTTGGGTTTGTCCATTTCGATTTTTTTCCGGTAATCGTAGAGCTTCAAAAGAAAATCCTGGGTCCCCTGATCGCCCCCGCCCGCAAGACGGGCGGTCCTGACCATATTCCGTATACAAATATCAAGCTGATGCTGGGACCAGAACAGCGCCGAGGGATCGGGGAGGCTGCATTTGACGGCAAGCCTTCTGAGCAATTCTATCTCCCTAAAACTAAACCCGGCGTCTTTTCCCTTGGCGAAAAACTGAACCCAGGAGTTGCTTTTGTCTTTACTTGACAGGGAAAAGAACAGTATCAAACATACGGAGACGACAATGATGATCCCAAGAATGGTAATGAGCATTACACAATTCCTTTCATATGATATAATAGTACAAAAGGAAGGCTTATTAAAGGGCTCGGCGAGGCGCTCATACTTTTCTGTATCCTCTTTTTCCCCCGTTCCGGCCCCCCCCCCGTCCTTGGGGAACTACAGCTTTCCCTCCTGTTCCGCCTCCCCGGCATTGCCCTGGTTTTCCGTTTCATCGGCGGCCCCGCCTGGAGGAAGGTCTTTCTCCGTTTCCGCCCCGGCGAGCTCCTACTGCTTCTTGTATCCTTCGCGGGGCTTGCCCTGACAGGTTTAAGCCTTGCCCTGGCGGCCCAGCTGAGCGGCTTCTACCCCGGCGTCCCGGTTAAGCCCCCGGAGGACCTTCTTTCCTGGCTCACCGTGGTCCTCTCGTCCTTTACCGCGGGTTATCTTGAAGAAAGCTACTTCCGCTGGTATCTGCCCGCCCGTTTCCGGGAAAGCGGCTTAAGCGTTCCCGGGAGCTTCCTGATCTCCACGGTCCTCTTCAGCCTCTGCCATGTTTATGAGGGGCCCTGGGGCGCGGCAAACGCCGCATTGGCGGGGGCCCTGCTTTCCCTTGTCTTTGTCAGAAGCCGGTCCATCCACGGCATTGCCCTGGGGCACGGATTGTACAATGTGTTTGTCTTTATCGTAAGCGCCCTGTTTAACCGCTGACCGCACGAAGCGGAAGAAGATTTAACCACTAAAGGCGGGAAAAAGACGAAAGTATAGATACATATATGGGTATCCGGTAAATGACTCTTCATCAACTTGATATTCTTTTGGTATTCGTATAGCCTGACTATTTCCACGCTTAAATACTTTTGTAGTTTGCATTATTATCTCCTTTATTTTAAGTATAATAAAGCGGATAAATTATTGATTTATAGGAACCTGTTTTTTTATCCCGAATGTTTATTTGAACATAGTCATATCCAACAACGGATTTACCCATTACAAGAGTAACACTAATATCACAGCCTCGTTGCTGCATTAAAGCCCTAACTGATGAAGCTAAATTTTGATTTGGTTTGTATTCTTTTATATTGTCAAAATCAATAACATAGCCCATTTTTTCAACCCATGAAGGTATGACCCTGTTTATTATATCGCCGCCATCACCATCGTGGTATGTATTTGTGTCATATAGGAAAAAATACGTGCTTTTTCCCTGAACAATGGCATACCCATCCTGTTCACGATACGATTCAGCATATTCGTCAACAGAAAAATATCTCCCATTAAGTGTTGGACCTATTACTCCGCTAAATTTCCAGCCTTCCATAGGTGCAGAAGTGCCTCCATACTGGGCATAGATACCACATACAGCAGATACATAAAATAATATTAAAAACAATGTTTTTCCGGACATAAGTTTTCTCCTTTCATGACATTATAGAAAAATATATTCTTTTGTCGAGTGTCTTTTGCCGAGTCCGATATTTATAACACACTTTATAAAAATTCCGGACGGTACGGCGCATAACGTTCCGGCTGT
>JAISRD010000130.1 GCA_031273835.1 Treponema sp.
CGGTGAACCCGCCCGCCGTACATGCCCTCTCCGCCGAATTTCGGGAGCAGCGAAGGATGCAGGTTGATGATGCGCCCGGAGTATTCGCCGATGATCTTCCCTTCCAGTATCGAAAGAAAGCCCGCGAGGACGACGAGGTCCGCCCCCCATTCCCCCGCTCTCCGCAGTATGCGATCTGAAAGCTCCCCGCGCCGTTCAGGTTTAGGCAGGGCCCGGTCCGGTTCTTCGGTCAGGGCGGGTATGCCCGCGTCTTCGGCCCGTTTGAGCGCCGGGACGCCGGGCTTGTCCGAAATAACTGCGGCGATACGGGCCGGTCCCAGACGTCCGGCCCCTTCGGCGTCGATCAGGGCCTGCAGATTGGTACCCCCCCCGGAAACTAAAACAAGCAGCTTCACCCGGTCATTCAAAGCGGACCTTCCCGTCCTCCGAGGATATGACCGTGCCGATTTGCCGGGCGGGGTATCCCCTGCCGTCCAGGTATTCGACGGCGGCGTGCAGATACTCAGGATCAAGGGCAAGCACAAAGCCTATGCCCATATTGAAGGTGTTGAACATCAGGGTTCTTAGAGCCCCTTCGGCCTTGAGGAGTTCCCTCCCCGCTTCCTGGGCGGCGGCGCCCCTTTCTTTAAGGCCCGCTATGCCCGCGGCGACGCGGTCGAAGATCGGCGGGATGGTCCAGGAGCCGTCTTTGATCAGGGCCCCCAGGCCGGAAGGCCGCGGGGAACCCGCCGGGCCTGAATGTTCCGCGCCTTGAAACATGCGGGGTATGTTTTCATAAAAGCCCCCCCCGGTGATATGGGCCAGGCCGTGTACCGGAATTTCTTTAAGCAGGGCCAGTACCGGTTTTACATAGATACGGGTCGGTTCAAGCAGGGCGAAACCCAGGGGCATGCCGCCAAAGTCCTCGTTCAAATCGGGGAGCGCCCTGCGTATCAGGCTGAAGCCGTTGGAGTGGGCCCCCGATGAGGCGACGCCGATAAGGGCGTCCCCCTCGCGGACGCCGCTTACAATGCGCCGCCTGTCGACGATACCCGCGGCAAAGCCCGCGATGTCGTACTTGCCCTCGTCGTAGAAACCGGGCATTTCGGCGGTTTCGCCCCCCAGGAGTACGCAGCCCGCCTCCCGGCAGCCCGCCGCGACACCCCGCACCAGCGCGGCGGCGGTATCGGCGGAGAGTTTTCCGCAGGCAAGATAATCCAGAAAAAAGAGGGGCCGGGCGCCGTGGCAGAGTATGTCGTTGACGCACATGGCAACGCAGTCAATCCCCACGGTGTCGTATTTTTTCATTTTGAAAGCCAGGTCCAGCTTGGTGCCCACCCCGTCGGTACCGGAAACAAGGACAGGCTCGTCCATGCCCTCAATAATTTCCTTAAGGGACATCATCCCGGCGAAACTCCCGATGCCGTTCAGCACCGCGTTCCCCAGGGCCCCCATGGTTCCCCCGGCCAGTTCCCGGTACCTCTCCACCGCCCGGTAGCCCTCTTCAATATCGACGCCCGCTTCCCTGTAGTCCATCCTTGTCATCCTATCAGATAGTTCACTTTTCACCAATACCGGACTATAATTGAAGGATGAAACCCTTGAGTTTTCTTAACAGGAAGGTCGATCAGCTGGGCTTTGTGGTCCGGGATCTGGATGAGTCGGTACGGCGCTATTATGAACATTTCGGAATCGGGGACTGGAAGATATATACCTACGGCCCTCCGCTGCTTTCCTACATGACCAGAAACGGCAGGCCCATTTCGTACAAAAGCCGCATAGCCTTAAGTTATTTCGGGGAAACCAGGGCGGAGCTGATCCAGCACCTGGAGGGGGACACGGTTTTTGCCGAATTTATCGAACGCCACGGATACGGACTCCACCATCTGGGGATCTATGTGCCCGATATACAGGCGGCCCTGGCGGAGGCCCGTTCCGCGGGTATCGCCGTCTCCCAGGAGGGGGCGGGTTTCGGCCTTGACGGGGACGGCCACTTTGCCTACCTGGATACCGATGAGTTATTCAGCATCACCTACGAACTTATCCAGCGTCCCCTGCGGCGCCACGAGCCTGAGGCGGTGTATCCGGCCCCCTGAGCCGCCCCGCTTAATTGCCCGCCGCCGACGCTCAGGGCGTTGTTAAATTCCGCTATTGCCGCGTCATAATCCTCAGCGCCCTTCGCGGTTAATCAGCGGTTAAGACAGTGCGTCCCAATGGAAACCCGTCAGTTGGTAACCCCTGGTTTGGAAGCTAAGGATAAGCTCCTCCACGGCGGCGGGAATCCAGGAACGGTTAAAGGGCCCCCGGGGATTGCGTTGCAGCCTGGACTCCATCAGAAGTTGGGAATCCCTGCCGTCGTGGAGGAGGATCACCCCGCCCCGGTCCTTTTCAACCGCCGAGACCAGTCGGCGTATCACCAGGGGCCGCTCGCTCTCCTTCAGCACCGCGTCATAGGCCCTGGCGGTAACGGGGATCATCCGGTAACCCCGGGCTTCCCAGGCGGTCCGGTGGTGGTCCCGGAAGATGCCCCCCTGGGGGCGGAAGTATTTGGGGGTGTAGGGTACGCCCAGGGCCCGGATTATGGCCTCCTCCCCGGCCTCGAGGCTGCGGACAAAGTCCCCGGTTTTCAAAAAGAGGGTAAAGCGGTCGCCGTAGCCGTGGTTGATGATGAGGTGCCCCTCGTCCCGGATCAGGCGGACCAGATGGGGGGAGTGTTCGGCGTTTTCCCCCAGCAGGGCAAAGCAGGCCCTGATCCCGTATCTGCGCAGCACCTCAAGGAGCCTTTCCGTCGTATCCCCCCGGCGGTTGGGGCCGTCGTCAAAGGTAAACAGCACGGCCCCCCGGGGAAAGGCCGCCGCTTGACGGTTCACCTTTATGCTTCTAAGGGGACCCATGACGCTTTGATAGGGCAAATACTATAAATTGTCAAGCCTTCCGGTTACACTTGTTTTTTGACGGGGTAATGATGGAATGAAACGGAGGGAGGATGGAAGGGGGCGATGAAAGAACAACAGGGCGGGGCCCGTCTTTCCTGGAAGGAGCGGCTTGCGCTGACCGCCGATGAGGGGAGTTTCGTTGAATTCGATGCGAGCCTCAATTCGCTCAACCCCATAGGGTATCCGGGGTACGAGGAAAAGATAGCCGCCCTTAAGGGGGAAAACGGGACCAGGGAGGCGGTGGTAACGGGCCGCTGTACCATCGGGGGATGCGAAACCCTTATCGGGATCATGGACAGCCATTTCATGATGGCCAGCATGGGGAGCGTGGTGGGTGAAAAGATAACCCGGCTCTTTGAATACGGCGCCCTGCGGGGCATGCCGGTGGTACTTTTTACCGCCTCCGGGGGGGCCCGGATGCAGGAGGGTACAATAGCGCTTATGCAGATGGCGAAAACCGCCGGGGCCGCGGCGCGGCATGGCGGGGCTGGGCAGCTTTATATCGCCGTTTTATGCGATCCCACCACCGGCGGGGTCCAGGCTTCCTTTGCTTCCCTGGGGGACATCATTATCGCCGAGCCCGGGGCCGTGGTGGGCTTCGCCGGTAAACGGGTGATACACGACACCATAGGCCATTCACTGCCGGATCATTTCCAGACCGCCGAATTTATCTATGAGCACGGCTTTGCCGACCTGCTTGTTCCCCGCCGGGCCCTGCGGGATAC
>JAISRD010000242.1 GCA_031273835.1 Treponema sp.
GAATACTTTGGGTCCTGCCGGCCCTGATAATCACCCCGGAATCCAACGGGGACATCGGCTTCCCGCTTTTGGTGTACGCCTCTCCAAACGTACTTTTCCCCCTGATGGGCTTCTTTTTGCTGGTCAAACTGGAGGAATACAGGTCCTTTGTTCCCTTATATATGGCGGGAAAAGCGGTCGCCATTACCGCAAACCTGGGCTGGTTCTTCTTTTCCCTGGGGCGGATACGATCGGTCCTGGCCGAAGGCGGCCTTTGGACCGAAAACACCCTGGGCGCCTTATACACCCTGGGCTTTCTCCTGATCCTCGCGGCCCTGGACGCGCTGTCTGTCCTGGGGGCATCCGCGTTTATCGCGTATGGTCCGGGAAAACCAAAAAACGGCGGCCTTTCGGTCAAGGGGACGGGCCTGCCGGAAACTCACGATACAGTTCCCGGGGCTTATGCCGGGACGGAGGAATAGGATGCGGATTATACCGGTTGCAAGCGGAAAAGGCGGGGTGGGCAAGTCCCTGGTAGCGGCGAATTTGGCCATTGCTTTTGCCCAGGCGGGACAGCGGGTAGTTCTGGCGGACCTGGACCTGGGGGCTTCAAACCTGCATCTGGTTCTGGGCTATCAGGCCCCCAAGACGGGGATAGGGAGCTTTCTGAACGATATACGCTCGGATTTCTCCAGGGTGATGATAAACACGGACATACGGGGCCTCAGGTTCATTCCCGGAGACGGGGAGATCCCCGGCAGCGCGAACCTCAAGGCGTCCCAGCGGAACGCCCTGGTCAAACGGTTTCTGGCGCTGGAGGCCGATACGGACATCCTCATCCTGGACCTGGGGGCCGGAACCCATCAGTCTATCCTGGACTTCTTCCTTCTTTCCGGGCAGGGGATCATCGTTACCGCCCCCGCGGTAACCGCCACGCTGAACGCCTATGTTTTCCTGAAAAACACGGTTTTCCGCTTGATGTACACCCTGTTTCCCAAGGGAAGCGGGGCCTACACCTATCTGGAACAGGCCCGGAAGGACAGTTCCGGCAAAAACCGGCTCTACATTCCCCAGATGCTCAAGGAAATAGCCAAGATCGACCCGGAATCTTTCGATAAATTCCAAAAGAACGCGGCCCATTTCCACCCCCGGCTCATCATGAACCTGATAGACGACCCCAAGGACGCCGAGGTAGCCCATAAAATACGCCGGTCCTGCGAGGAATACCTGGATATTAAGCTTGAACATTTGGGGGTCATCTACCGGGATGTGCTGCAGGACACGGCCCTTGCCTCCCGGCTTCCCATCCTCCTCTACAAGCCCCAGTCCCTCCTGGCCCAGGCGATCTACCGTATCGCCGACAAGATACTTCAGTCCGAGGAGGAGGGCTTTGATCTGGGCGAGCGGGATATAGACGACAGCTTCCAGGAAGCGGCCATGGAGGCGGAGATCGATTTTGAAAACAAGGCCGAATATGTGACCGAATTGCTTCACACCGGGGCCATGACCCAGGGCGATCTCCTGGAAACGATCAAATCCCAGCAGCTTGAAATCTCCAAACTCCGAAAGGAAAGTAACTTTCTGAAATTCACCCTGTCAAAGGCTATGGCCCAGGGATTCAAACCGTAGGAAGGCATCATGTTATTATCAATACAATATCCGTCCTGGCTTCATCCGGAGATCATACCCGGTCTGCCGGTCCGCTGGTACGGCCTCATGTACATCGTCGCCTTCGGCATCGCCTTCCTGCTCTACCGGAGGCAGGTGCGGGAGCGGAATTTTCCCATGACCGAGGACCAGCTTTCGGGGCTTTTTGTCGCGGGAATCGCGGGGCTCCTCCTTGGGGCGCGGATCTTCTCCGTCCTGGTGTACGAAGCAAGCGAAACCTATTTACTACAACCCTGGCTCATCTTCTGGCCTTTCAGGAACGGCCAATTCACCGGCCTCGCCGGAATGAGTTACCACGGCGGGGTCATAGGCGGCGCCATAGGTTTCATAATCTATTCACGGCTGAAAAAGTTCGACGCCCGGGAAATCGGGGATATGTTCGCCGCAAGCATCCCCCTGGGCTATACCTTCGGCCGGCTGGGTAACTTTGCCAACGCGGAGCTTTACGGCCGGGTTACCTCCGGCCCCCTGGGGATGATCTTCCCCAACGCCCAGCGGTTTTCAACCGCCGAACCCTGGGTCCGGGAAATCGCCGAAAAGACCGGCGTGGACATAGCGGGCCTTAGTATGGTGAATCTACCCCGCCACCCTTCCCAACTCTACGAGGCCCTCTTTGAGGGAGTGGTACTCTGGCTTGTCATCTGGCTCCTGCGAAACAAAAAGCCCTTCAAGGGTTTTCTGACCGGGCTTTACGTCATGGGATACGGGTTCATCCGCTTCATCCTGGAGTACTTTCGGGAACCCGACGCGGACCTTGGCTACCGTATAGAACTGGTGAAAAACGGAATCCCCCCGGCCCTGTTTTCCTCGCTTTTCAATTTCACCACCGGCCAGATACTGAATTTCATCATGATAGCGGGAGGCGGAATCTGGCTCCTCATCATATCCCGGTTTCCCGACCGTGAGCCGGTGTTCCGCTACCCGGATAAAGGGGCGCCGCCCGTTCATGACGCCGTTTGGGAAGAAAAGCGGGAGGCCAACCGGAAAAACCGCCGGAAACTACGGAAAAAACTGAGGTAATCATGCGCTACTACAGTACCCGGAACCGGACAGATCCGGTCAGCTTCGCAACCGCGGCCCTCACCGGTCTTGCTCCGGACGGCGGCCTCTTTGTGCCCGAAGCGATTCCCCAATTCCCCCAGGCGGTCCGTTCTTCCCTGGGGACCATGGATTTTCACGACATCGCCTTTGAGACTATCAGGCCCTATGTGCACCCCGAAATCCCCGATACGGTTCTGGGGGACATGGTTCTTTCGGCCTACCCCTTCACCGCCCCTCTGATCGAAGCCGGGGACCGGCTGGTGCTGGAACTTTTCCATGGCCCCACCGCGGCGTTCAAAGACTTCGGCGCCCGCTTCATGGCCCGGGCCTTCTCCTACCTCCGCCGCAACGAGGAACAGCCCCTGCACATCCTGGTAGCCACCTCCGGGGACACGGGCGGCGCGGTTGCCGACGGCTTCTTCGGCATAGAGGGCATATCCGTGACGGTCCTCTACCCCAAAGGCCGGGTATCCCCCCTCCAGGAACGGCAGATCGCCGGTCTCGGCGGGAACATCTCCGCCCTGGCCGTGGAGGGGAGCTTCGACGACTGCCAGGCCCTGGTAAAAGCCGCGTTTGCCGACGCCGATCTCAGGAAGCATCTGGCCCTCTCGTCGGCCAACTCCATCAACGTATCCCGGCTCATCCCCCAGGCGGTGTACTACGCCGCCGCCTCGGGACGGGCCCTGGCCGGCCGCGTTGATCCCGACGGGGACGCGACCCCCCGCGACCAGGCCAAGTCCGGCGGCAACAGCAGGGAAGACGGCGCGTCAGGCGGCCTGCCGTGGAAAGGCGTCCCCCTCACGGTCTGCGTCCCCAGCGGCAACTTCGGGAACCTGACCGCCGGCCTCTACGCCATGGGCATGGGCGCCCCGATTCGCCGGTTTATCGCGGCCACCAACATCAACAAGACCGTGCCGGACTACCTCGCCACCGGGGATTACCGGGTCCGCCCGTCCCAGGCGACCATCTCCAACGCCATGGACGTGGGCGCCCCCAGCAACTTCGAGCGTATGGCCGCCCACTGGTCCTATGAGGAACTCAGGCGTATGATACAGGGTATCCCGGTTACGGACGATGAAACCCGCTCAACCATTGCCGCTGTCCACGAGCGTTACGGCTACTACCTGGACCCTCACGGCGCGGTGGGCTGGAAAGCGATAGACAAGGCCGCCGGCCCCGCTAACGGCCCTATCGGAGGCGCGCCGATAGATGGGCCTGTGGCGGTTCTGGCCACCGCGCATCCGGCCAAATTCGCCGAAACCGTGGAACCCCTCACCGGACCGCCGCCTGTCCCCGCTTCCCTCAAAAAGGCGATGGAACGGGAACCCAATGCCCGGACCATACCGGCGGATATATCCGCCCTCAAGGAGGCTTTGATCTCCTTAAAGGATCCCCTATGAAAACCTGTCCCTGCGGCTCAGGCCGCGCCTACGCCGAATGCTGCGAACCCTATATCAAAGGCGCTAGGTTGCCCCCCACCGCGGAAGCCCTGATGCGCAGCCGGTATTCCGCCTATGCGGAACACGCCATTGACTACATCATCGGGACCTGCGTCCGCCGGGAGGGGGAACAGGCGGTAGATGTCAAGCAGACCAAAGACTGGAGCGAACAATCCACCTGGCTCGGCCTCAAGATACTCTCAACCGACAAAGGGGGAACCGGCGACACCCAAGGGACGGTGGAGTTTGAGGCGGCATACGAGCGGAACGGCCTTAAGGACCTGCACCGTGAAAAGGCGCGGTTCAAAAAAGAGAACGGGCAATGGCTTTACGAAGACGGGGAAGTAGCGCCGGTTACCATTGTCCGCTCAAGCCCCAAGGTCGGCCGGAATGACCCCTGCCCCTGCGGCAGCGGAAAAAAATACAAACACTGCTGCGGAAAGGCAGGATGAAAGCGGGGAGGCCGGGATGAACTCGAAATTGAAAATGGCTATTGTGGGCGCGGGCATCTGGGGAGAAAATCACGCGAAGATCTACCAGGCCCACCCTTTCTGTGAAGTAACCGCCATTTGCGATCAAAAAAAGGAAAAGGCCCGGGCGATGGCGGACCGGATGGGCATTCCCCAATGTTACGATGACTATGAGGAGATGTTCAAACGGAGCGGCTGCGACGCGGCCGCCATTGTCACCCCCGACTTTGCCCATGCGGCCATCGCCATCAAGGCGGCGGAATACGGGAAGCATATACTGGTGGAAAAGCCCCTTGCGACAACCAGGGAAGATGTGTTCGCCATGGTGGAAGCCTTTGAAAAATACAAGGTCCGGGTCATGGTCGATCTCCACAACCGCTGGAGCCCCGCCTTTAACGTAGCCCATCAAAGTCTGGAGAAGGGAGAGCTGGGAACCCCCTACAGCGGCTATATGCGCCTGAACGATACAAAGTGGGTCGCCACAGATATGCTGCCCTGGGCGTCCTCCTCCTCAATCCTCTGGTTTCTGGGGAGCCACAGCCTTGATACCCTGCGCTGGTTTTTTAACGATGAGGTAAAGCGGGTGTATTCGGTGAGCCGGGAAGGGATACTCAAAGACCTTGGGGTAGACACGGTGGACGCCTACCTTACCACCCTGGAATTCAGCAAGGGAGGTATAGCCCAGATGGAAAACGGCTGGATCACGCCCAACGCGAACCCCTGCGTGAACGACATCAAGTTCAATATTCTGGGAGACAAGGGGATGATCAGCCTTGATGTGAGCAACCACAATCTGATTCAAAAGTACACCGACCACAAAGTTACGGTCCCCGACATTGTGGTGCAGCATTCGGTCTTCGGGTATCCCAAAGGATTCGCCTTTGAAAGCATCCGTTCCTTTGTGGACTGCATTCTGAGCGGCGAAGCCTTTCATGTTTCCGTCACGGACGCGGCAAATACCAGTTTGGCCATCCTCGCGATAATGGAATCCGCCAAAACCAGGACGCC
>JAISRD010000244.1 GCA_031273835.1 Treponema sp.
TGAGCATTGTGGAGATACTCACAATACTCTATTTCAAATATCTGAATATACGGGCCGGCGAACCCCAATGGCCCGACCGGGACCGGTTCATCCTTTCCAAGGGCCACGCGGCGGCGGGATTTATCCCCGTGCTGGCAAAAAAGGGCTATTTCCCCGAGGAGGAACTGAAATCCTTCAACCACTTCGGTTCTCCCTTTGCCATGCACCCGGACTGCAACAAGGTCAAGGGCTGCGACGCTTCCGCCGGTTCCCTGGGGCACGGCCTTTCCATGGCCGTGGGGCTTGGACTTGGGGCCCGGTACCTTAAAAAAAGCTACAAAACCGTCTGCCTCATGGGGGACGGCGAATGCTGCGAGGGCAGCGTGTGGGAGGCGGCCATGTCCCTGTCCCACTTTAAGCTGGGTAATGTGATTACCATTGTGGACCGGAACCGTCTTATGATAGACGGCGGCACCGAGGAGATCATGGCCCTTGAGCCCTTTGCCGATAAGTGGCGGGCCTTCGGCCTTGAGGTAATCGAGGTGAACGGTCACGACTTCGGCGAGCTGGCCGGGGCGCTGGACCGGGGCTGGGCCGCATCGGATAAGCCGGTCCTTATCCTGGCGAACACCGTTAAAGGTAAGGGAGTGGACTTTATGGAGAATAACGTGGTATGGCACTATGCCTCCGGCGATTCGGAACTCTGCGAAAAGGCGAAGGCTTCTATTATGAAGGGGGGTGAATAATGGCGGTAGTTACCGGAACCACCTGGAATTGTTACGATTCGGCGACCATGACGGCCCGGGAAATTTACGGCCGTACCCTTACGGAGATGGGCAGGCGGGACGAGCGCATTGTGGGGCTTACCGCGGATTTGGCTAAGACCACCGCCATAGTCCACTTTGCAGACGCCTTTCCTGAACGTTTTTTTAACATGGGCATAGCCGAACAAAATATGTTCGGCGCCGCCGCGGGGCTGGCCAAGGCCGGGCTTATCCCCTTTGCCTCCACCATGGCGGTCTTCGCCTGCCTCCGGGCCGGCGAACAGGTCCGTACCGACATCGCCTACCAGAATCTGCCGGTAAAGATCATCGCCACCCACGGGGGTATCTCCTTCGGCCATGCCGGCACCACCCATCACTGTACCGAGGATTTTGCCGTGATGCGTTCCATCGCCAATATGACGGTGATCTGCCCCGCCGACGGTATCGAGACAAGCCGGGCGGTACGGGGAAGCCTGGATATTCCCGGCCCCGTGTATATCCGCATCGGCCGGGGCTTTGAGCCCCCCTGTTATGAAAACGAGGATTATCCCTTCGAGATAGGCAAGGCCGCCCTGATGCGGGACGGAAAGGATCTGACGATTATCTGCTGCGGCATTGCCGTACTCCAGTCCATCCAGGCGGCGAAAACCCTGGAGGAACAGGATAAGCTTTCGGTCCGGGTCCTCAATATGCATACAATCAAACCCCTCGACAGGGAAGCGGTACTCAAGGCCTTAGGCGATACCCGGCGCATCCTTGTGGTGGAGGAGCACAACGTATCGGGCGGCCTCGGCGACGCCGTGGGCGGCGTTATCGCCGAATCCGGCAAGGGCTGCGTGTTCAAAAAACACGGCATCCAGGATGAATTTGCCGCAATCGGCTATGCGGAAGATCTCTACGCCCATTACGGCCTGGACAGTAACGGCATTATAAGCCAGGTACGGAGCATGATGGGCATGGAATTTGAGGCCGACGAGGACTGGAACGACGAGTAGGAGGAATATTTTGTCCGCTACACCCCAGGATTTAATGACGGCGGCCCTGTTTTTTAACGCCGCCTTTCCGGTTATGCGGGTTGTCCTTGAGGATGATCCCAAGATGAAGGCGAAGTTCCGCGATGTGCGGGCCGTCGTGCAGATAGGCGCGAAAAACGGAGATGAGCTTGTGGCCTGCCATCTGGTCTTCGACCGGGGAGAGCTGACGATTAACCAGGGCCCCGCCGCTTCGCCGGACCTAAGCTTAAACTTCTCCACAGTGGCAAAGATGAACGTCATGTTCCGGGGCGGCGCCGCCCTGCCGGGGATCAAGGGCCTCAGCAAAATCGGGTTGCTCCTCAAGGTCCTAAGCCTCCTTATGTCCCTGATGATCATGATGCCCGGAAGCCGTCCCAAGGATCCGGTGAAAAAGGCCCTTAAGGTTAAGATGAGCCTCTACATGATAACCCGTGCCCTTTCGACCTACAACAAGCTGGGAAACCCCGAAATGGCCGAATGGTGCCGCCGCCAGCCGGACCGGATCTACCAGTTCATCGTGGACAGCGAAGGGGGCGCGGCTCCCATCGCCTGTTACCTCCGGGTAAAGGCGGGAAAATCAAAGTCCGGCCATGGGATCTATACCCGGCGCGCCCCCTTTGTGCTGTTCCACTTTTTCAGCGTCGACGGGGCCATGAAGGTGCTGCTTCGGGATGTGGGTTTCGTCCCCGGTGTGGAGCAGGGTTATGTGGAAATTGTGGGGTCCCCGGAATATGCCATGAACCTCAATGATTTTATGTCGCTGCTCCAGGGGATGTTAACCTGACGGGCTTTTCATGTCCCCGCCGCCGTGTTATACTTTTTCCATGCTGGGCTTTACAAAGAAACAGGACCGGGACCCGGATCAGTTCTGGCAGGAATATGAGGAACAAATAGGGGAAAAGGTTCTGGCAAAGGCCCTGGGCCGTTATATGCAGGGCTGGGCGGAATACGAGGGTCCCCTCTGGGGCCTGGTCATTGCCACTTCCGGGGGTTTCCGTTTTCATCACTTTCCCCATGAAAGCTGGATAAGCGCCCTGGCCCGGGTCAGCACCGGAAGCAAGCCCCCGGTGGAAAAAACGATCTTTATCCCCCGGGAAAAAATAAGCTCGGTGGAACTCCGTATAGAAAAACGGTGGTGGAAAAAAATCTTCAGCCCCGTTCCGCCCATGCTGATAATCAGCTACCGCACGGAAACTTCGCAGGAGAGCCTCTATGCGGAGACGGAACTCAACGCCAAGGATGTCTTTGCGGCCCTTACCGCGGATGAAAAATAACACGGATCTTTTAGTTAAGAATTCTTGGCCTTTGCCGGGGGTATCTGACTAACTCCGCCAATATTGTCTGCGATCCCTTTCAGTACTACCGGCCAATTACAAGGGACCTGAGCTTACAGCCGTATAAGCCCCGAAGCGGTTAACACTTCTCCGCCTTGCCCGGTAACCAGCACGTCGTTTTCCAGCCTGCAGCCCCCCAGTTTGGGATCGTAGAGCCCCGGCTCAATGGTGATCACCATCCCCGGTTCAAGGGTCCAGTGGTTGTCCCCCCGGTTTCTCAAGGGCGGCCCTTCATGGGCGTCCAGGCCTATGCCGTGGCCCAGGGCGTGGGGCATGGTTTTCCCCGCCCTGGCGAAGAAGGCGTCCACCGCGGCGGCGGGCTCCGCCGCAGGCGTTCCCGGCCGTACCTTTGAAAGGGCAAGCTTATAGGCCTTTTCGGTCAGGGCAAGCATACGTTCCTGGGGCTTGCTCAGGTCCCGCGCGACGGTCATCGTTACATCGGTGATGTACCCCGCGTATTTGACGCCGAAGTCCAGAATGGAAAAGCCCTTTCCGCCAAAGCCTTCCCCCGTATAGGAGGGGAACGCGTGGATGGCAAAACTCCGGGAGGGCCCCGCCGCCAGGGTTTCAAAACCCGTCCCCTCACAGCCCCGTTTCCGGCACTCCGTATCAACAAAAAGGGCCGCTTCGATTTCGGTGGTGATCTTTCCCGCCTTCAGGTTTTTTTCGATCAGCTCCGTCAATTCGTTGGTGATTGCCGAAGCCCGGCGGTAGAGCCGTATCTCCTCCTCGTCTTTTACCGCCCTGAGACTTTCCATCGCGGCGGCGGCCCCTCCTTCTTCCCGGCAGAGTACGTCAAAGTTGTCGAGGGCTTCAATAAACGTAAGGAACCGGGGATAGGGGGTAAGCGGGGAAAGTTCCAGTTTGGACCCGTGAGGAATTTTTAGGAAAGCCGCCGCCTTACGGCAGGCCTTTACCGGAAGGCGGTCAAACTCCCCGTAGGAACGTATATAATCCGCCTCGGCGTAGATCCCGGCGATGTTGATGTCCCAGGGTACCAGCAGGGCCTTCCGTGCCACCGAAAGAAAGAGCAGCGCGTCCCCCGGCTGTCCGGTAAGCCAGCGCACGGTGGAATCCCTGCGGCCCTCGGCGTCTTCCAGCATGAGCAGGGCGACCCCTTCGCCGCTCATCCAGTCGTAGACCTTTCCCCGCCTGAGGGCGTAGGCCGCCTGACGCGCCGGGTCCCGCATTACCTGAAGATTTCCCTTGACGCGGCAAGCACCGCTTCCGTTTCCTTATCGCCGATCCAGTAATGGGTAACAAAGCGGAAAAGCCCCCCCTCGGGGGGATTTATCAGTATGCCCCTGCCGCGGAAGGCCGCCGCGGTTTCACGGGCCTTTTGCGCGTCCTCCCCGGCTGACCATCTGAAAAACACCATGTTGATATCCCCCGGCTGGACGCTGACGCCGGGGAGCTCCGCGAGGCCCTGTTCCAGCTTCCTTGCCCGGAGATGATCCCCGGCAAGCAGGGGGGGATGTTCCGCCAGGGCCGTAAGGCCCGCCGCCGCGAGTATCCCCGCCTGGCGCATACCCCCGCCCATGATCTTCCGTTTGTACCGGGCTTCTTCTATAAAATCCCGGGGGCCCGCCAGGAGGGAGCCCACCGGGGCGCAGAG
>JAISRD010000173.1 GCA_031273835.1 Treponema sp.
ATGATAACCTTAAATTCGTGCGGCTGTGCCGCACAGTCCAATCGAACAGGAAGCGAAGCTTCATGAAGATAGCGATCAGCGGAAAAGGCGGGGTGGGAAAAACCACCCTGGCGGCGGTATTGGCCCGGCTCTACGCGGAGGAGGGGCGGAGGGTTCTGGCGGTGGACGCGGACCCCGACGCCAATCTCGGCCCGGCCCTGGGGTTCAGCGAAGCGGAAACGGCGGAGCTTACCCCGATTTCCAAGATGACCGAACTTATCGCCGAGCGGACCGGGGCTTCACCGGAGGGGCTGGGAAAATTCTTCAAGATAAACCCCCGGGTGGACGATATACCGGACCGTTTTTCCAAAGAGAAAAACGGCGTAAAACTCCTTGCCATGGGGACCGTGGAATCCGGCGGGGGGGGCTGCGTGTGCCCTGAGAATGTGATGCTCAAACGGGTCATATCCCACCTGGTCGTAAGCCGGGAGGAGGTGGTGATCATGGATATGGAGGCGGGGCTTGAACACCTGGGACGGGGAACCGCCGGTATGGTGGACCGCTTTATCGTGGTGGTCGAGCCCGGCGAGCGGAGCCTCCAGACCTTTTTCCGGGTAAAAACCCTGGCCGCCGACCTGGGGGTAAAAAAGGTCGGCGTTGCGGCCAACAAGATCCGGGGAGAGGAGGATGAACTTTTTATTAAGGACAGAATCCCCGCGGAAGAACTGCTGGGATTTATCCGCTACCGGGACGACGTGACGGACGCCGACCGGCGGGGCCTTTCCCCCTACGATACCAGCGCCGGGACCCGTGAAGATATCCGGCGTATCAAAGAATGTATTGACGCTTCCGCATGACGCGGAAGCCGGATACCGGCATTGAGGTAAATATCAATGCCGGTATCTTCAATCTCTATGAAAGAGGCTGCTCATGAAATTGCTTTTTAACCGGGTCTTCGACGGCGTTGACGAAATGTACGCACTGGCCGAAAAAACCCTGAACGAAACCGTGGCGGAACTGGGAGAAGCCGCCCCCCTGGTCATGCCGAATACCGGTTACCTCCTGGCCAACCATCTGGCCTATCTCTCAAAGAAGATAAATACCCTGGGGGATCTCAAGGCCGCCTTCCCCGAAGTAAAGGCCTGGATGCCCCATAACCAGCGGCTGGATGACGTGTTTAAGTCCGGTTTCGGGACCTTCCTGGCCGCCGAAGTGATAGAGGCCTGTAAGTATGTAAAAAACCCCGAACCCTACGGGGGGGAATACCACGGGCATCTTTCCGACGCGGAGGTCCGCGAACTGGGGGTCCCCCTGGTTACCGGGGATCTTCCGGGCTTTGTGGTTATCATCGGTCCCGCCCCCTCCGACGAGGAAGCGGTGGAACTTATAAAGGGTTATCAGTCCCGGGCCATATTCGTGTTTCTCATAGGGGGCATCATCGATCAGGCCAAGCGGATGAAGCTCAACATGGGTTTCCCCGTCCGGGTTGTCCCGGTGGGCCCCGATATCTGGTGCGTTACCCACATTATCTCCTTTGTCAACCGGGCGGCCATGATCTTCGGCGCCGTTCAGCCCGGAGACCGGGAGGAACTGGACGATTATACCTTCCGCCGGATCAGGGCCTTTGTCAACGCATTTGATCCGGTTACCGACATTGTGGTGGGCTGCGGCGCCGGGGCCATCGCCATGGGTTTCCCGGTGATCACCAACGACACCAAGGATATGTGGAAGGTTCCCAAGAGCCTCATCATCCAGGAAAACAGCAGGGACTTTATCGAAACCTCCCTGGAGGCCAGGGACATCAAGATCAAGGTAACGAAGATCGATATCCCCGTGGCCTTTTCCACCGCCTTTGAGGGGGAGATCATACGCCGGAACGATATGCAGGTCGATATGGACGGTTCCCGGCTGGACTGTTTCGAACTGGTCCGTACCCGGGACGCCAAGGAGATCGAGGATCATTCCATAGAACTGATAGGCCCCGACATTGATACCGTCGAACCCGGAGGACGCATGGCCGTGGGCTATATCGTTGAGGTGGCGGGAAAAAATATGCAGAGCGACTTTGAATCGGTATTTGAACGGCGTTTCCACAACTTCCTCAACTGTGTCGAGGGGGTCATGCATACGGGCCAGCGGGATCTTATCCGCATACGGGTAAGCAAAACCGCCTTTGAGGCGGGCTTCCGGGCGAGGCATATCGGGGAAGTCCTCTACGCGAAGGTAAAGGGCGATTATGAAAGCGTGGTGGATAAATGCCAGGTAAAGATCTACACCATCCCCGAGGAGCTTAAAACCCTCCGGGCCGAGGCGAATACGGTCTACGACGCCCGGGACGCCCGGCTGCAGTCCCTTACCGATGAAAGCGTTCCGGTGTTTTACAACTGCATCCTCTGTCAGTCCTTTTCCCCGGCCCATGTCTGCGTGGTTACCCCGGAACGGCTGGGGCTCTGCGGCGCCGTATCCTGGCTGGACGCGAAGGCCACCAACGAGCTGGACCCCAACGGTCCCTGTCAGGTGGTTACCAAGGAACGGGTCATTGATGAAAATATCGGGATATGGGAAGATGTAAACGAGTCGGTGCAACAGGCGTCCCACGGGTCCCTCCAGCAGGTTACCCTCTATTCCATCATGCAGGACCCCATGACCAGTTGCGGCTGTTTTGAATGCATCTGCGGCATTGAACCCATGTCCAACGGGGTGGTCATCGTTAACCGGGAGCATACGGGGATGACCCCCCTGGGAATGACCTTTTCCGAAATGGCCTCCATGACCGGCGGCGGAGTGCAGACACCGGGCTTTATGGGCCACGGCAAACACTTTATCGCCTCGAAGAAATTTATGAAGGCCGACGGCGGTTCGGTCCGTATTGTATGGATGCCCAAGGCCCTTAAGGACCTGGTGGGTCCGCGGCTTAACAAAACCGCCCAGGAACTTTACGGGGTGGAGAATTTCAGCGCCATGATCGCCGACGAAACCGTTGCCGAAGATGTGGAAACCCTGGCGGTATTCCTTGAAGAACAGGGCCATCCGGCCCTGAGCCTGGAACCGCTTTTGTAAACAAATTGAAACGAAGGAGAAGCCTGTTATGCCATTTAAATGTACCCCGCAGAAATTCAACGCGTCCATCAAAGAAGTGGTGATCGGCGCCGGGGACAGGACCATGACCCTGGGTGGGGAAAACGTCCTCCCCTTTTACAGTTTCGACGGCCCGGTTAAAAATCCCCCCAAGGTGGGGGTTGAGATTTCCGACCTGGGGCCCGATATGACCCTGCCCGGCGTCGCCGCCTTTTATGCGGGGGCCGAGGGGGTCCCCGAAGCCGCGGCCAGGGCCTGCCAAATGCCGGGGGCCGATTTTATCACCCTGGCCCTGGACAGCGCCGATCCCAACGGGCAAAACAATTCGGTGGAAAACTGCGTCGCCCTCTGTAAAGCGGCGGCGGAAAAGATCACCCTTCCCCTGGTGATCCAGGGCAGCAACAATATCGAAAAGGATAAAGAGCTCTTCCCCAAGATAGCCGAAGCCCTCCAGGGCAAAAACGTCCTTTTCATGTCCGCCAAGGAGGAAAACCACAAGGCCCTGGCCGTGGCGGTGGTCCAGGCCTACGGGCAGAAGATCGGCGCCGAGTCTTCGGTGGATATTAACCTGGCCAAGCAGCTCAACGTGCTTATCTCCCAGGTGGGGGTGGGGAATGAAAACGTGGTGATGAACCTCGGTTCCGCGGCGGCGGGCTACGGCTTTGAGTACATCGCTTCCACCATAGAACGGGTCAAGGGCGCCGCCCTGGCCCAGAACGATACGATGCTCCAGATGCCGGTGATCACCCCCGTCGGATCGGAAGCCTGGGGGGTCAAGGAAGCGGTGGTCAGTGAAGAGGATTTTCCCGAATGGGGAAACCGGGAAGAACGGGGGATCAACATGGAAATTACCACCGCTGCGGCGGCCCTTTCGGTGGGTTCAAACGCGGTTATTTTACGGCACCCCGCGTCGGTAGCGGTGGTTTCTCAATTTATCGCGGATCTTACTTAAAAAGGCGGAGTGAAATATGGCGCTTAAAGGACTGGATATATTCAAGTTAACCCCCAAGACAAACTGCAAGGCCTGCGGGAACCCCACCTGTATGGCCTTTGCCATGAAGGTTGCCCAGGGTACCGTCACCCTGGACAAATGTCCCCACCTTTCGGAGGAGGCTTTGGCCGCCCTGGGGGAGGCCGCCGCGCCGCCCATGAAGAGCCTTAAGATCGGCGCGGGAAAGGCGGAACACAGCCTGGGGGGGGAAACGGTACTCTTCAGGCACGACAAAACCTTCGTTTCCAAAAGCCTCTACGCGGTAACGGTCAACCCGGAGAACATAGACGGGAAACTTCCGGAACTTGCCAGGGTGGACTACGAGCGGATAGGGGAGCGGATGTATGTGGAACTCATTAACGTGGAATACTCAGGGGACAAGGAGGCCTTTCTTGGGGCGGTGAAGAAGGCCGCCGAAACCGGACGGACCCTGATCCTTGACGTACAGGATACGGAGGCGGCAAAGGCCGCCCTGGAACTGGTCAAGGACGCGAAGCCCGTCCTCAACGGGGCCAACGAATCCAACTATAAAGAGATGAGCGCCCTGGCGCTTGAGGCGGGGGTGGTCCTTGGCGTGGGCGGCGGAAGCCTGGACGGAATTTACGACACCCTCACCGCCCTTGAGGGGCTCGGCAACAAGAACCTCATCATCGATGTGGGAAGCGCCTCGGTAAAAGAGGCCTTCGCCAACGCGGTGCAGATAAGGCGGGGGGCCCTCAAGGACGGCAACCGCAGCGCGGGCTATCCCTCCCTGGTGAACGCGGCGAAACTCGCCCCGGACAACGGGACCATGCAGTTAGCCCTGGCATCCCTCTTTACGGTGAAGTACGGGTCCATCGTCATTTTAAGCGGCATGAGCTATGCCCAGGCCCTGCCCCTCTACGGGCTCAGGCAGAATATCTTTACCGATCCTCAGAAACCCATGAAGGTGGAACCGGGCATCTATTCCATCAACGGCGCCGATGAAAATTCAGTCTGCGCCACCACTGTGGACTTCGCCCTGACCTACTTCATCATCTCCGGGGAGATCGAACGATCCGGCGTTCCCGTGAACCTCCTGATCTCCGACGCCGGGGGCTATTCGGTGCTTACCGCCTGGGCGGCGGGCAAGCTTTCCGCCGGGTCCCTGGCCCGGTTTTTCAAGGAACAGGCCATAGAGGGTAAGATAAAAAACCGCAGCCTGATCATCCCCGGCAAGGTGGCCGTACTCAAGGGCGAACTTGAGGAAAATCTGCCGGGCTGGCAGATCATCGTCGCCCCCAACGAGGCGGTGGGGCTGGTAAAATTTCTTAAGGAATTAAAGGGCTGAAGCAACTATGAACCGCGAAGGTGAAGGGCGAATCTTGATAACAAAAACCTTCGTGTCCCTCTGCGGTTTAAATTTTAATTTTGCGGAGGATAAAAAGCATGGGTAAATTTATTGTTATCGGCGAGCGCATTCACTGTATCTCCCCGGCGATCCGGGAGGCGATGGAAAAAATGGACCCAGCGCCGATACTGAAACGGGCAAAGGAACAGATAGACGCCGGGGCGGCCTACCTCGACGTTAATATAGGACCGGCGGAAAAAACCGGCGCGGACCTCATGAAGTGGGCGGTAAAACTGCTCCAGGAAAATTTTGACAATATCCCCCTTTCCCTGGACACGGCGAACAAGAAAGCCATAGAGGCGGGCATCTCGGTGTACAACCGTTCCCGGGGCAAACCGGTGATAAATTCCGCCGACGCCGGGGACCGGATCTCCTATATCGATCTTGCCGCGGCCAACGGCGCCATCGCCATCGCCCTCTGCGCCAAACACGGGGTTCCGGCCAACAATGAGGAAAGGATGAGCTACTGTCAGGAAATGCTGGAACGGGGCCTGGGCCTGGGGATGGAAGCGGATGATCTGTGGTTTGATCCCCTGACCCTGGTTATCAAGGGAATGCAGGAAAAGCAGGTCGAGATGTTTGAATTTATCCGCCAGCTTAAAGACATGGGCCTTTACTCCAACTGCGGCATCTCCAACGCGTCCAACGGAATGCCCAAACCTATCAGGCCCATCATTGATTCGGTGATGATATCCATGGCTATCGGAAGCGGCCTCAACGCCGCCATCGTCAATCCCTGCGATCAGAGGATGATGGAAACCATAAAGTCCGCGGACATTATCATGAATCAAACCCTCTATGCGGACTCGTATCTGGAAATTTAGGATTGTGCTTTACGGCCCCTTATGAAGCATAGGGGGCGTCCGGGGTAAAAGCCGCTTAGCGGCGAAGCCTATGCAGGCCTTTATGCAGCAGCCGTTTTTATTTGGTTTTACTTATCCACAGGCGAACCGATATAACGGGGAATCCCGGCGGTCCTCAAAGCGGGCTGGAACATGGAAACCCGGGTCCGGAAGGAGGTCTTTTTTACCGACGGCCGGATTATGCTTCTTTACTTAAATTTTACTCAAATTGTAATATCTTCTTCTTAATCAGCACCAAGGCAAGCAGCACCGCGAGAATACCGCCGGACAGTTTTGCTATTATCACGGGAAATATCATTTCCGGGTTTACGCCGCCGGTAAAGGCAAGAACATCGCCAAATACAAAGGAACCGGACACGGCGAACACCACATTCAGGAGCTTGCCCCGCTTGTTCATGCCGTCTATCACGCTCCATACGGGAATACTGCTGGCCAACTGCGTTAAAAGCCCGGCGGAGGCTTCGCTGTTGATACCGGTCTTCCTGCCGAATTGGGTCATGAGTTTTTCCAGTCTGCGGTTCAGGAACAGAATCATGGGGAAAGCGCCGGCCAGCACGATGGCAATGAGCCCCACCAGGAGCAGGCCCACGAGGAGCGGGACTCCGCCGAGGATGGGATCATCCTTCACCATCAGATAAAAGAGCGGCAGCCGTATTCCGGTAAGGTACTGAAAAATCGCTATGCCGGGACTGACGGTGGCAATAAAGGTAACGCCTTTGCCAAAGGCCGCGAAGATCTTCAGCATCAGGCCTTGCCTGAGTATAAGCCCCGCGGCTACTACCGCGGCCAGCAGGATCACCGGCAGGGTGTTCACCACCAGTTCGCCAAGGGGCAGCGGCGTGGAGGTGAAGCGCATGGCGAGGCCGCCAAGCAGGCATCCGGCGGGCAGCGTTACTACCCCCAACAAAACCCCCGTGGCAAACAGGGGGTGATCCTCTTTTTTCAGCACCGTCAAAGCGTAGGGGATGGTGAAGCACACCGTGATCCCCATCATGGAGGCGACGATAATTCCCGCGTAATTCCCCAGGGCCGCATTCTCCTGCGCCATTTGAACGGCCATCGCATAACCGCCCATGTCCAGCGCCAGGAGGGAGCCGGGAAACATGGCGGGCGAAGCGCCAAGCAGTTGGTACAGGGGCGCAACCAGGGGCGAAAGCACCCGCAAAAGCACCGGCGAAATGGCGATAATCCCCACCACGGCCAGGGCCAGGCCGCCCATGGCCTGGAAGCCCGCGTCAAAACGCTCGCCATAGCCGTGCCTGTTACCCCGCAATTTGTCAAACAGCCCCACCAGCATAAATACCGCCAATAGAGCCATGACCACAGCGCTGACGCTCAGGTTATTCACAAAGCCGGACAGGGAGGCGGTGAATATTCCGGTATTGCTAACACTTTCGATAAGGTCCCTAAACATTATCGCTTTTCTCCTCTTTGACGCTCCACTTGTTCCGGGGAAGCCACTCCTTCAACACCCGCTCGATTTCATTCGATTCCAGAGGCTTTGAAAGAAAGTCATTCATGCCGCTTTGCAGAAACATATCGCGCACATCCCCCACCACATTGGCGGTAAGCGCCACGATGGGCAGTCTGGCATACTTCTCTCCGGCCAGGGCCCGTATGATCCCTGTAGCGTCCACTCCGTCCATCTCCGGCATCATGTGATCCATGAACACCATGTCGTAATCATTTTTTTTGATGAATTCCACCGCTTCGGCCCCCGAGCTTGCGGTACTTACCTCACCGCCATAGGAGCGCAGCACATTTTCGGCGATTATAAGGTTAATGTCGTTATCGTCCACCACCAAAAGATGCGTACCCTCCAGGCGCAGGGCGCTTTCATCCGCCTGCGGCAGGCCGCTTGCCTGGCTGTACGCCTGTCCGTAGGCCTTCTCGTCCAAAAGGCGCGCCGCGACAAGGCTGGTCACCGGGGAGTGGAGGGTCTTCATGTTTGGCAGCACCTTCTGCGCGTCCAGGGAATCCTGCGAAAGGGCGATCAATTCCGTATCCGGGCAATGGGCCTGCCGTACATCGGCGTGGCGCTCGTAATCAAAGAAGGCGTGTGAATAGGCCGCGAAACCGGCGGGACTGTCCACGACATCACAGGGCACCCCCATTTTGATCAATTTTTCGGAAAGGAACCGCGCCCGGGGGCCGTCGGATAACCAGACTACCGCACGGCGCCGCCCGTCCGGCTCCAGCATAATCGCGGGCGCCGGATTCTCCACCCGCTGCATGACATAGAATGAGAAACAGGACCCCTGACCGTAAACACTCTCCACCCGTATTTCGCCGTTCATAAGCTCCACAAGATTCTTGGTAATGGCAAGCCCGAGGCCTGTTCCTTCGATTCCCCGGTTTTTGCGCGTATCCAGCTGCGAGAAGTTGCCGAACAAAAGGGGAATTTCTTCCTTGCGGATACCAATGCCGGTATCCCGGACGGACATTTTCAGCTTATACTGTTCGTTTATGCCGGTAGGTTCCGTCTCAACGGTGAAAATGATGCGGCCCTGGCGGGTAAATTTCACCGCATTGGTCAAAAGATTGATGGCGATTTGTTTAACCCGCGTCATGTCGCCGATTATCTCCCGGGGCAGATGGGGGTCGTCATCTACAATAAAATCGAGGGGCTTATCCCCAATGCGCATACGGATCATCGTTACCACATCATTTATCAGCGAATGAATATCGTATTTTTCAGGGGTCAGCTCCACCGCGCCGGCCTCAATCTTGGAGAAATCCAGAATATCGTTGATGATGGAAAGGAGGGATGTTCCCGCATTTTTGATATTGCCCAAATATTCAATAACCGACTCATTGGGAAAATTGCGAAGCGCCAGGTCGGTCATCCCCAGTATAGCGTTCATGGGCGTACGGATTTCATGACTCATGTTGGCCAGAAATTCGGACTTCGCGCGGTTGGCAAGTTCCGCCGCCTCCAGGCGCCGCTGTTCGGTGATGTCGGTATAAAACCCTTCCAGAAGGTGCGGCGTACCGTCGGGATTTTCTTCCACCACCCGGCTGCGTTCCCAAATCCATTTTACGCTGCCGTCCTTCATAACAATCCGGAAGGTAGTTTCCAGGGGCAGGCCGATGGAAAGGGTCCGGGCGTTGATCTTCGCCAGGGGATCCACATCGTCGGGATGCACCATGTCAAAAAATTTCACGGCGTTATTGCCCAGCAGTTCTTCCGGCGTGTACCCGGTGAGTTTTTCGCATCCTTCGCTTACAAAAGTAAAGGTAAAATGCGGCGGATCATTCAGGCATTGATACACCATGCCGGGCAGGTTGCTCATAAGGGTTTCCATACGCCGCATAAGCAGGCGGCGCTCGGCGCTCTCCATCGCCAGGGCCACAAAATCCGCGAGCGACGAGGCGAAGTTTTGCTCCTCAATCGTCCAGATACGGTTTGCGGTGAATTGCTCGGACCGGTCCTGCTCAATGCAGACCACCCCGACCAGTTTCCCGCCCATGCGTATAGGCGCGTCCAGCAGGGCGCAGATATTGGGTCCGTAGGTCTCCTGCAGGTTGGGCAGAATATCCGTGTCCGTGGCGTCATTTATGATAAGCAGCCGTTCGGTGTGCAGCAATTCTACATAACGCCTGCGGTCATCCAGGGGGAAATCATCCTGCACAGCATAACTGTCGGCAACAATATCGTAACTTGCGATGCTTCTCAGCAGTTGATCGTTGTTTATAACGTGCCAAATCCCAATGCGGTGGGTGTTCAAGGCGTGGCATCCTTCACGGGCGATGACCCCGGCGGCGTCCTGCAATATTCCGGAGGTAAGAGCGGCGGTCTTCGTAATCCGCGCGAGAGCATCACTCAACTGGTTCGCGTATTCAATGCTGCTGCGGTTCATCTCCTTTTCCCCCTTCATCGGCAAATTCCAATCCTGTTTCCCGTAACCTGGGCCGCCCATCCTACCACATCCCCGCGTTCTTTGCCATATCTCGGGGAAGGGAGGAGGGGGCCAAGCCCCCTGCGCTCCAGCCTCCTCGGGCCTGCGGCCCTGCGGGGTCTTCCGCTACCCCCGTGCGGGGGGACACCCCCCGCAACGCCCCCCGGCCTTACTGAAGTATGAAAGAACGCCCGCGTTACGCAATCGCCAATGACGACCCGTGAACCCGCTGCGCGGGCGGAGTTCCCCCGGAGTGGCGGACAGCGGATTAAGCTGTTGCGTTATTACTGTTGCCGGTAAGGAGTTCGGGGCTATGGTTCTTCATTTCCGGCCTGGCAGGAAAAGCGCAGGGGAAGTGCGGCCGGCGGGTTTAGGGCTATTCCTTATCGTTGATAGGTCTTATTTCTATTTGCCCCGGTTGAAGTCAACATTCCGGCGTCAACTAATTTTTTGAGATACCGTCTCGTGCTTACGGCAGCTTTACCGGTAATCTCCGCAGCTTTTTGGGATGTTATGGTTCCGTTCTTTTCGATATACGGCATGATCGATTTTAAAAATAAATCTTCGGCAGTTCGGCCAGTTTTATCGCTCACTTTGTCGCTCACTTTGTCGCCGGCTTTTGGGACGCTGTTTTCTGCCAAATAAATGATGGTCTTGAAAATATCCCCCTCCAACAATTCCGGCTCAGTGCCGGAATAGAGCCTTGTATACCTATAGAGATTCCGTATCCCCGATCCCAACTGATCCGCGAGGCCGATATTTACAAAGAAACGGGCCAAAAGGGGGTTCTTTGGATAGGGGGTGAATTCCTCCGGGGTAATGCGTCCGGGCTTGAGGGATTTGTTCCAGTTTTCCGCGTATATTCGATCCTGTTCGATAATGATCTTGGCGGGAAAAAC
>JAISRD010000029.1 GCA_031273835.1 Treponema sp.
ATGCTTGATCTTTTGAAGAACGAAGGCAGACAATACGACGAAACCATCGTAAAGGCCCTTGTTTTCTCATTCTCGATTTATCCCATCGGCCTCCACGTGCTCCTCTCCAGCGGGAAAAAAGCCCAGGTGGTGGATGTGAACCCCGAAAACCCCAAATTCCCCCTGGTCCGGGTATTCGGCGAATTTACCCCGGACGGCAAAAATAAAATCATCGAAACCTCCCAGGAGGGAATTCACATAGCCCGTCCCCTCCGGCGGGAAGAAATCGGCCCCTGAACCATGGAAGACCCCCCGCTTATTTTACCGGCCCTTATCTTCCTTGTTCTTTTAAGCGGATTTTTTTCCCTTGGAAGGGCCAGCCTTTTCCTTTCACGCCGGACCCGGCTGAGGCTTAGATCCGCGAAGGAACCTGTCCTTGAGGCGGCGGAAAAACCCGAGCCCCTTATGTTTTCCCTGCGTATCTGGAACCTTATAGTTCAGATCCTGGCCGCCTTTCTGGCCCTGGGGTACTATGGGGATCTTGTTTATCCGTCCCTGCTTTTTGCCCTTGTTGTCTTAGGGTTTATTATCTTTTCCGAATTCCTCCCCCGGCTTATCGCCCCCCTCGGCCCCGAGAGGTTGCTCTGCGCCCTCTTCCCCCTCCTTTCGCCGCTGTCCCTGCCCTGGCGGGCGCTGTATCACGGGGCATCGGGGCTTTCCCTCTTTTTGAAAAAAGAAGAAACCCCGGGGGATGAGGAACTCCGCATGGCCCTTGAGGAGGGGGAAAAGTCCGGGGTGGTGGAAAGCGAGGAGCGGTCCATGGTCGAAGGGGTGCTGTACCTGGGGGACAGGCCCGTCAGCGCCTTTATGAGCCACCGTTCGGAAATCGAATGCCTTGACATTAACGCCGGCCGGGAGGAAGTCCGGGAAAAGACACTGGCCCATAAAGAGCAGGGCTTCTTTCCCGTGGTCCGGGATACCCAGGATGATATTGCCGGAATCGTGTCGGCCTTCGACATACTTGCCGCCCTTACCGAAACGGACCCCCCGGCGGCCGAAGTTTCAGGCGGAGACGCGGCGGAGGACCGCGGATGGAAAGGGCTGCGGGCCATCATGAAAAGCCCCCGCTTCATCCCCGAAACGATGAGCGCCCTCAAGGCTTTCCAGGCCTTTAAGGGGGAAAATGAAAATTACCTCTGCGTCATGGACGAATACGGCGGCTTTGCCGGCACCCTTAAAGTGGCGGATCTTATCGAGGAGATTGTGGGGGAACTGTCCGTGTCCTCCCCCGGCGAAGATCCGATACTTCCCCAGGAGGACGGTACCTGGCTTGCCGACGGTTCGGTAAGCATCGACGATCTTGCCGAAGCGCTGGCCCTGGACAAACTGCCCGAAGAAAGCCGGGGCGAATACCATACCCTGGCGGGGTTCATCCTGAAACTGGCCGGGGAAATCCCGAAAACCGGCGAAAGCTTTAACTGGGAAGGCTACCGGTTTAAGGTGGCGGACCTGGACGGAAATCGCATCGACAAGGTGCTGATAAGCAGGCTTGAGCCTTAAACAGCGCCTGATATACGATTGCCAAATTGACGCCGCGGGTGTAGAATGATCCTTAAAGAGGTAGCAGTATGAAAGATTCCGTAACCCTGGCCTATATAAACATGTACGGTATCCTGGGAGCCCTGGAGGATCTTTGCCGTTTTTCGCAGGAGGCCCGGGAACTTGCCGGCGCCGGGGGGCCGGGAAAAAAGCCCTTTAAGGACCTTACGGTGGGGTTTACGGTAAAGAACGGACCTGCCATGACCTTGAGTTTTGCGGGGGGCGCCTGCGGTGCCCGCATAGGGGAAGGGCCCTGTACTATAAAACTGCCCTTTTCAAGCTGCGAAAAATTCAACGGCCTGGTGGATGGGACCGTGACCCCCATACCGAGCAAGGGCTTTACCCGTATCGGCTTTCTGCTCCGTAATTTTACGGCCCTTACGAAGATCCTGGAAAACTACCTCCGCCCCGCGCCGGGGGCCCTTGGGGACCCCGCTTTTTTTGAGGCCAGCACGACGATTATGTTTTTCCTTATCGTCCAGGCGGTGGCCCAGATAGGGAACCACGATAAGATAGGCCGTTTCAGCGCCTCCAATATTCCCGACAGTACGGTACTGCTCTCCATCGCGGGGGAGCCGCCCCGGACGGCGGAAACGGCGCGGGCGTCGTCGCCGCAAGCGGCGATCATCGTTAGGGACCATCAACTGTCCCTGTCACGGACCGTACCGGAAAAATACCACGCCGTCATGGAGTTCGGGAGCATGAAGCTGGCCCGGCAGCTCTTTGACGGCCAGGTGAGCGCCATCGGCTGTATAGGCCGGGGGCTTATCAGTCTGCGGGGAAACATCGGCATACTGGACAATATCAACCGCATTCTGGACCGGGCCGCCCTGTACCTGGCCTGATTCACCGGGGCCCCCTCAACGCTTGAGTTTTGAAAGGGCCCCGTTCAATACCGTAAGGAGGGGAATACCATGGGTTTTCCGGTTTACAATCTTTCAAAAAGCGCCGAGGAATACGAGCGGGCCCTCAAGGTAATCCCCTCGGGGGTCTACGGACATCAGGGGCCCGCGGAGGGCTGTTTCGTGCCGGTGGGGGCCTTTCCCTTTTTTTCAAGCCGCGCCAAAGGCAGCTATTTCTGGGACGTGGACGGCAACCGCTTCATCGATTATATGTGCGCCTACGGGCCCAATGTGCTTGGGTATAACGATGAGGAGGTGGACGCCGCGGCGGCGGAACAGCGGGGAAAGGGGGACTGCATCACCGCCCCGTCGACAAAGATGATAGATTTTGCCGAACTCCTGGTGGATACGGTGGCCTGCGCGGACTGGGCTTTTTTTGCCAAGAACGGCGGGGACGTTACTACCCTGGCGGTGGTCGCCGCCCGGGCCCATACCCGCCGGAAGAAGATCCTCTTCTTTAAGGGCTACTACCACGGCGTCGCGCCCTGGACCCAGAAAATCGACTATCCGGGCATACTGGAAGAGGACGTGGCCAACAACATCTACGTCCCCTGGAACGATTATGAAAAACTCGCCGAAGCCTTTGAGGAAAACCGGGGGGAGATTGCGGCGGTGATCTCCCAGCCCTATCTCCACGGGAATTTCGCCGACAACCAGCTTCCCGCCGGGGGCTTTTGGCAGAAGGTCCGTAAGCTCTGTACCGATACGGAAACGGTTCTCATCATCGACGACGTAAGGGCAGGGTTCCGCCTGGATCTTGCCGGGAGCGATCATTTTTTCGGCTTTGAGGCGGATCTGATCTGTTTCTGCAAGGCCCTGGCCAACGGTTACAATGTAAGCGCCCTCTGCGGCAAAGAATTTTTACGGAACACCGTGAGCGGCCTTACCTTTACCGGAAG
>JAISRD010000211.1 GCA_031273835.1 Treponema sp.
ATCCTGGATGAAAATAAACTCCCCCCGGATCTTGCGGGTTCGGTGGTGATCATCCGGGCCCACGGCATAAGTCCCGCCGCGGAGGCGGAACTGGTAAAACGGGGGGCCCGTATTGCCGACGCCACCTGCCCCAAGGTCAAGGCAAACCAGTTGAAGGCCCGTTCCCTCTTTGAGGCGGGGTATGAACTTTTCCTCGCCGGGGAGGCGCGGCACGCCGAAATCATCGGCATCCTGGGCTACGCCCCCTGTAGAACCGTGGGGGGCCCTGAGGAGGCCGCTTGCGCCGGCGCCGCCCTCTTTAAGGAAAAGCCCCGCGCCAGGGCCGCCCTGCTGGGACAGACCACGATTTCCCCCGGTGAATATCAGGCCATAGCCGCCGCGGTAAAGGTTTTTTTCCCCGCCCTGGAGGTGATTGATACCGTCTGCGGGGCCGCGCGGGACAGGCAGCGTTCCCTGCGCGAACTATGCGCCCGGGCGGAGATCATCATCGCCGCCGGGGGCAGGGACTCCGCCAACACCCGGCGGCTCCTTGCCATAGCCCGGGAAAGCGGCAGGGAGGCCTATCAGGCGGAGTCCGCGGCGGATTTGCCGGTGGAGGAGTTACGGCGCCACACAACGGCGGGTCTGTGCGCCGGGGCGTCTACCCCGGACAGCGTAATCGCCGGGATAGAGGAAAAGCTCCGTTCCCTTTAACCGCGAAAAAGAGGGGAAGGGCAGACCGGCTCATTTGCCTTTTCCGACAGGCCCTTCCGACAGCCGCTTTCCGGTTAATTCACAGTAACTGAGCTCCGTTTCGGCGCCTATATAATACCGCCCCCCCAAAAGAAGGGAGGCGGCTCCCGTTGTCCCGCTTCCGTTGAAGGGGTCGAGGATTATGTCTCCGCTGTTGGTCGACGCTTTTATTATCCGCAGCAATAAATCAAGCGGTTTTTGGGTAGGATGCCTGCCCCGCCGTTTTTCGCTGTTTTTAGCCGCCGGAATAGACCAGACCGAACGCATCTGGGTATTTTCTTTTTTTAGCTTGTCCTCCGGAAACAGCCCCCCCTTCATTTCATCGTAGTTAAAGGTATGTTTGGCCCCTTTGTCTTTACGGGCCCAAATCAGAATTTCATGGGAGGCGGTAAAAAAACGGCAGCTTAAATTCGGCGGGGCGTTGGGCTTAAACCACGCAATATCATTGAGGATATGAAAGCCCTTCTTTTGCAAAAGGTACCCGCATTGGTAGATGCTGTGGTATGTTCCGGAAATCCAGATAGTGCCTTCCGGTTTTAGTACGCGGCGGCAGGCGGATATCCACGCGTCATGAAACCGGGTATCCCCCTCAAATCCGCCGCTTGAGTCCCAGGGACCCTTGTTCACCGGGGCCATCCGTCCGTTCCGGCAGGTAAATCCGTTGTTTGACAGCATATAAGGGGGATCGGCGAAAATCATCGCTATGGTATTTTCCGGGATACGGGATAGTACTTCCAGACAGTCCCGGTTAAAGATAACCGCATTTTCCGAAGAAAAATAGGGGTCGAAGCCGCCGTCTTGAAAGCCGGGCATATCCCGGCGGGGTTCAACAATTCCCCTTATTATCTCATCAAAGGCGTTCACGGTATGAGCAGTTCTTCGGCGCCCACGGGCCTTATATTCAGCGTCGTTACCGAATGGGGCCCGAAGATTCCGTCCATCGTTTTACGGTACGCGTCCAGTACGGACAGGGGGATATAGGCCTGGATAGTACCGGCAAAGCCCCCGCCGTGAATCCGGCAGGCGCCGGGGAGCTTCGTTTCCCGTTTAAGAAAATTCCGCGTCAGCGTCAGGGCCAGGGCGGGGCCCTGTTCCTTCACATTACATACTGAGTAAACATTCTGCAGCAGTTCCCAGGAGGAATCGCCCGATTCGTTTACCAGCTTGAGGTATGCGGCAAGGGCCGTTTGTTTTGAAGCGGGACTTTTTGCCCGGGCGAATTGTTCCAGCGCCGCCAGCATGGCATCTACCCGGTCATTTTCATCAAAGAAATGCAGGGCCCGCAGCAGCGCCCGGTCTCCCAGGGCCTTCCGCAGATCCGCCGCCCCCGCTTCCACGGTTTTTTTGTCGATCTCACGAAGTACGGACCCGCCGAAGAAAGCCGCCGCCGCCTTCATTTCCTCCGGTATGGCCGCGTAATCCGGGGTAAGATCGGCATGGCTCCCCCCGGAGTTCACCACGCAGAGGGCATAGGCGGCGGAGGCAAGATCGGCGTCAACCTGTTTTACCAGGGGCCTTTCGGCGTCCCCAAAGTCTATGGCCGCCGCCCCGCCGGAAGCGCAGGCTATCTGATCCATAAGGCCGCAGGGTTTCCCAAAGTAGACATTCTCCGCCTTCTGCCCGATTTGGGCGATTTCCACGGCGCTCCGCTTTCCCCCGCCGAAAAGATTATCCATGATACGTCCGAAAAGCACCTCCACCGCGGCGGAGGACGAAAGCCCCGAGCCGGGAAACACCGTGGAATCCGCGTTTACCGCAAAACCCCGCACCCCGGTTCCACGGGAGATAAACTCCGCGGCAATGCCCCGGATAAGGGCTTCGGTCGTGCCCTTTTCGTTTTCCCTGGGCGCAAGATCGGGAACCCCGGAAGAATCAACCAGATCCACACACACATCGGGGTAACCTGTTGAACGGAAAAAGATCCGGTTGTCCCCTCGGAGCGTAAGGACCGCGGCCTGGTCGAGCTGTATCGACGCGGCCAGAACTTTGCCCCGGTTGTGGTCGGTGTGGTTGCCCCCCAGCTCGGTACGGCCGGCGGCGGTAAAGAGCCGGAAATCCCTGTCCCGGACCGCCCCGCCGGAAACGTCCCGGCGGGGTTCAAGGCCCTCCGCCGGAAAATTCCGTACAAGGGCCGCAAAGCGTTTTAACCCGGCCTCCGCCCCCCCGGTTCCGTAGAGTTTTTCAAAGAGCGCGGCGGAAGCGCCGGAGGGGTTCTCGAGTTTTTGGAGCAGTTCCTTTCCGTTCATGACTGGGTTATAGTTCTTTTGCCCTTCGCGTGTCAATCGCCGCTTAAAAACCAAATGATCCCAAGGCGTGGACCGCCGCCGTTGTGCCCAGGTGAAGTATGCCGTCTCCCGCCTGGGCCTCGTGTTTGTTGAGGGCGCAGGCGACGCTTATTTCCCCCCAGGCTCCCCGCTTAAGCGCCTCGGAACGGGCGCCGTCTTTTGCTTTTTGAACGGCGTAGGATTCCGCCTCCTCAATCGTTTCAAAGGCCCTGCTTTCATCCCCGGCAAAAACCGTATATCCCCTAATGCCCCCGGGGGTGTAGTCCGGCCTGATCTCGGCGGCATAGGAGGCGTATACGTTTCCCATGACGGCCCCCAGGGCATTGGCGACCCCGTGGTGTTCGGGAATAAGCGCCCTGGTCCCCAGCAGGGCCGCCACATCGGGGAGAAAAATATGAACCGGGGCGCCGATTCCGACCAGGGTATAAGCGGTACTGAAGGCCAGGGAAAGACCCCCCTGTCCTCCGCCGGCCATGGTATAGCTTTCGTTGAGCAGCCTCTCAAGGTCCCCGGTAACGCCGTTTTTCATATAGTATTTATCTTTATTTTCCAGCAGGACCTTGAGGATGGTAACGTAGAGCTTGCGTTTTATCTCGTCGTACACCCGACGACACAGTTCCGTAAGCGGCATACCCGTATTATAGGCGGCGATACGCGCCCCCAGCGCCGAGGCTTCCGAAGAAAATCCGGTAAAATCCCCCTTGATATGCATTATGTCGGTGGGGGTAAGGCCGCAGATCTGTACATAACCTTCTTTAAGCAGCCGGGAAGTATTGATATTATAGATATCCCGGCCCACCGCCGCCGCGGCATCCTGGAGGATCAGGGGACCCTGTTTTAGAGCCCCGCAAAGGGCCTTTTCCTCCTCGGTATACCGTGAGCCGGGGGGAAGGTCCTTAACAAGCAGGAAGTGTTCATGCAGGTAGAGGTGGTGTTTAAGGGGCCTGGCAATCAATTTTTTTAGATTGTCCAAGACCTCAGGGTGCTTTTCCGCTGCAACACAGAGCGGAACGGCGCGGTATTCTTCCAAAAACAGTTTATTCTCGTTGTAGTGTATGACGCTGTCGCCCCCCAGCCCGAAGGTTTTTACATACAGCCCGTTTACAAAGGTTTTCCATTTGCCTATACCCACCCCGCCGGTAACCATAACGGGGATACTGTTTTTGACCAGGGCTATATCGGTGGTGGTCCCGCCCATATCGACAATAATACTGTTCTCCTCCCCCGACAGCTTTACGGCGCCGATTACGCTGGCCGCGGGCCCGCAGAGCAGGGTTTCCACGGGACGGAGCGATGCAAAGTCCCCGGACATCAGGCTACCGTCGCTGCGCACGATAACCACCGCGGCCTTTATGTCCCGGCGGAGCATGGCCGTTTTGACGGCCCTGAGGAATTCCTGAATCACCGGAAACAGCCCGGCGTTCAAGAGGGTGCTTGAACCCCGCTGCAGGCAGTTTAATTCCGAAAACAATTCGTACCCGCATACCACGGGTATTCCATACCGTTCCTGAAATACCGCTTTTGCCCTTCGTTCCACCACGGCGCCGTTTTTCATGGCGTTTATTTCAATGATCCCCGCGCCGTCAAGGTCCTCAAAGGCCCCGTCTATGTTTTGACGGAACAGGTCCCAGTCAACTTCGCGCTCTATTTCACCGGAAAATTTTGTATAGCTTTCCTGAATATAGATATCCTTCGACCGGGGCAGTCCGTAGTTTCCGCCGAATTTGTCAATGACCATTTTGTCCCCGCCGAAGAAGATGAGTTTGGCGCGGCCCCCCTTGTCCTCAACACACGCGTTTGTGGCAAGGGTTGTTGAAAGGGAAATAATTTCCGCGCTCCTAACCAGGTCCGCGGGGAGCCTGTCGAGGGCGTCTAAAATTCCAAGGGCCAAATCGTCCTTTGTGGTAAGGGCCTTTACGCTCTCCAGGATTGCTTTACCCTCAAAATCGTACAGCACCGCATCCGTAAAGGTTCCGCCGGTATCTATCCCAATTCCTATTTTCATCTATGGGTTAAGACTGGGGATTAACAATTGCCGAAAGATACCTGCGCCGGGATTCCACCAGGTATTCCAGTTCGGTGAGCATATTCTTATCCACCTCTTCCGCTATTGGGTAAATATACCGGACCGTTTCCTCGGTATAGCGGGAAATAAATTCCGGGCTGATCACAAACCCCAGGGAAATCATATTGGAGATACGATCTGCCGATTTAAGGATCTTGGCGTTGTGGGAACTCATTTCCCTGATCCGGGTTAAAAATTCCGGCTTTGTTTCGCCGGGCTTGCGGGTTACCTGCAATACCAAATCATAAACCGCGGGGCTTTCATAATCTATGGAAAGGAGGAGATTATGATTGAAGCCGGGAACGTCCTCAAGAATATCGTGAACCAGGGATGCTTTGAGCAGAACCGAATCAATGTAGCCGTAATCGATCAGGGTGCCCATCGTATCGATCTGGTGGCGGAACATATTGCCCCCCCCCTCACGGGTTTTTCCTATGAGCATGGTCGCCAGCTGTATATAGGGCGCCAGGTAGGTTCCCTTGAGCATCATCATCTCATAGGAAGTCAAGAACCGGCCTCCATGTTTTTGATGTACCCTTCGATCTTTCCGGTTCTGTCCTTTGCCTCCGAGAGTTTTTTCTTTTCGGCCTCCGCCAGTTCTGCGGGGGCGTTTTTTATAAAATCAGGATTGGCGAGTTTTCCCTCAAGGGCGGCGATAAACTTTCTGTCCCGCTCAAGGTTCTTCCTGAACTTGTCGAGCAGGGCCCTTATATCCGCAGCCTCGCCTATGAATACATGGGCCTCAAAGTCCGCCGCCGCCAGCCCTATGGCCCCCGCCTTGTCCGCCGCTTCACCGGCCTCCCCGCGGTCCGCCTCGACGGACAATTCTCCCAATCCGGCGAGGAGTTTTACAAGCGGGGCGTTCTCCCCAAGGAAAGCGGCCCTGGCGGCGGCCCCTTCCCCGCCGGTCCTTACCGCGGCCCGGAGTTTTTTATCCGGCGGAATCATACATTCCGCACGGAGGGTACGGATCCGGGTAACCAGATCCTGGAGGAAGGAAAAGCGCGCCTCCCCTTCCCTGTCGTCAAGCTTTTCATCCCATTCCGGATAAGATGCGTTGATAAGCAATTCCGCCGCGCCGTCCTGCCCGTTTTGTACGCCCCCCTTCTTACATTCCGGGGGAAGCTTTCCGTAGATCTCCTCGCTTACAAAGGGAAGCAGGGGGTGGAGGAGCCGGAGGGACCGGGCAAGTACGTCCAAAAGTACCGCCGCGGCCCGGTCCTTTTCCCCGCCGGAACTATCGCCCTTGAGGGAAAGTTTTGAGGCCTCCACATACCAGTCACAGAAATCGTTCCAAAAAAATTCATAGGCGATCTGGGCGGCGTCGTTAAAACGGTAGGATGTAAAGGCGGCGGCGATATTTTTTGCGGCGCCGTTCAGCCGGGAATAGATCCATTTATCCGCGGGGTTGAGGGCGGGATCCTTTACCGGATCACGGCCCTCAAGGTTCATCAGTATATAGCGGCTTGCGTTCCACACCTTATTGGCAAATTTCGACCCGAGCTTGAAAGATTCCCTGTCCACCAGAAGATCCTGACCCTGGGCGCACATGAAGGCCAGGGTGAATTTCAGCGCGTCGGCGCCGAATTCGTCCACCAGTTCCAGGGGGTCAAGGCCGTTGCCCAGGCTCTTGCTCATCTTCCGGCCCTTCTTGTCCCGGATAAGGCCGTGGATGTAAATATCCCTAAAGGGCGCCCTGCCGGTGAACTCAAGGCCCGCCATGATCATCCGGGCCACCCAGAAAAAAATAATGTCATAGGCGGTTACAAGGGCCGTGGTGGGATAGAAGGTTTTATAATCCGCCGTGTTACAGCGGTCGTTTTCCCAGCCCAGGGTGCTGAAGGGCCAGAGCCAGCTTGAAAACCAGGTATCCAGCACATCCGGGTCCTGCTTGATGTTTTCCGATCCGCAGCGGGGGCAGCTTGAAAGATCGGTCCGGGATACCGAAGTTTCGCCGCAGCCGGCGCAATACCACGCGGGGATGCGGTGGCCCCACCAGAGCTGGCGGCTTATGCACCAGTCCCGTATGGAGGAAAGCCAATGCTCATAGGTATTTTCCCACTTCCGGGGGTAAAAGCTCAGTTCACCCCGCCGCCAGGAAGCAAGGGCCTTTTCCGCCAGGGGCTTCATCCGTACAAACCACTGTTCAGAAAGAAAGGGCTCAATGACCGTGCGGCAACGGTAACAGTGTCCTACCGCGTGGCTTATGGCCTCTTCCCGTATATAATAGCCCCCTGCCTTAAGATCCTCCAAAACCCCGGCCCGCCCCTCCTGTACCGTAAGGCCCCGGTATTTTTCCGGCGCCGCTTCATTAAGGCGGCCCCCGGGGGTAAGCACATTGATCAGATCAAGGCCGTGCCGTTTTGCCAGTTCCCAGTCGTTGGGATCGTGGGCGGGGGTGATCTTTACCACCCCCGTACCGAATTCCCGGTCCACATAGGCGTCGGCGACTATGGGGATTTCCCTGCCGCACAGGGGGAGTAGCGCCTTTTTTCCTACCAGTCCCCTATAGCGCTCATCTTCGGGATGTACCGCCAGGGCCGTATCGCCCAGCATGGTTTCGGGCCGGGTAGTGGCAAGCTCAACAAATACATTATCCTCCCCGGCGATGGGGTAGCGGATATGGTACATACAGCCCGGAGTATCCTCATGATCCACTTCGTCATCGGAAAGGGCGGTACCGCAGGAAGTACACCAGTTAACCAGATAATTCCCTTTATACAACAGATCCCTTTCATAGAGGGAAACAAATACCTCCCGTACCGCCCGGGAACAGCCTTCGTCCAGGGTAAAACGTTCCCGGCTCCAGTCCAGGGAGGCGCCTATTTTCGCAAGCTGCCGGGATATGACCGCGTGGTGTTCGTCTTTTACCTTCCAGGTTTCTTCGATAAATTTTTCCCGTCCCAGATCCCGGCGGTCAATACCCCGGGCCCGGAGCCGCTTTTCCACCACATTCTGCGTGGCGATTCCCGCGTGATCCGTGCCGGGCACCCAGAGGGTTTTTTTACCCGTCATGCGCTTGAATCGTATGATAATATCCTGGAGGCTGTTGTTAAGGGCATGGCCCAGATGAAGCACCCCGGTTACGTTGGGGGGGGGGATGACTATGGTAAAACTTTCGGCATCCCCGCCCCCTCCGGGTTTAAAAGAACCCGAGTCTTTCCACAGCTTGTAAATACGATCCTCAAAATGCTCAGGATCGTAGGCCTTTTCCAGTTCTATAGACTTCATCACGAGAAATATACTCCAATGGCAGACTTAAAATCAACCAAGCCCCTTGCTCACCCCCGCACAGAGGGCTGCTCCTGCCATTGTTTTACCATACCGCTATTCCACTTTGAATTTTGCCACCTCCCTGACCAGTACGTCAATATTTTCCTTATTCCCCCCGCTGATAGCGTTGACCAGGTTCACCGCAACGTTTATCTGGTCGGCGCCGACGGCCATCTCGTTCATTCCGCTGGCGATCTCCGCGGTCACCTGTTCCAGGTTCCGGGTCTCCCGGATAACCTGCCTGCTTCCCTCAAGCATTTCCCCGGAACCGCCCTTGACCATTTGCGTCGCTTCGTTCAACCGGGCTATAGCCTCCAGTATCTGCTTGCTCCCCTCGTCCTGTTCCTCCACGCCGGGCGCATAAAAAAGCCCAGCGCCGGGGAGCTTAGACGACGGAACGCATACGCCATGGCTAGCGCAGTACGCCCGTATTCTATTTAATCTTCAAAATCTCCTTCTACTACTCCATCCGGGAAAACCGTAACGGTAAAATGACGATTATAGCTGTCTCCATAAACGCCC
>JAISRD010000042.1 GCA_031273835.1 Treponema sp.
ACAAACTTTTTTACCATAAAAAAATCCCTGCTCCGTCTTAAAAAACTTGAAAAGATGGAAGTGGACGGTACCCTTGAAAACCTTACCAAAAAGGAAATAGCCGCCCTGGGGAAGGAACGTTCCCGGCTTCAAAAGAACTTAGGGGGCATCAAGGAAATGAAGGACCCTCCGGGGATACTCTTTATCGTTGACACCCACATGGAGGCCATAGCGGTAACCGAGGCCCAGCGCATGGGCATCCCCATTGTGGCCGTGGTTGACACCAATTGTAACCCCGAGGGCATAAACTTCCCCATTCCGGGGAACGACGACGCCATCAGGGCGATTACCCTTTTTACCCAGATCGTCGCCAACGCGGTTATCGAGGCCGACAACGAGGCGGGACTCAAGATAATTGAAACCCTCGGAGAGGAAGACGAGGATATGGAAGGGATGATGAACGACGTCTCCATCAAAGAAGAGGACCGGGAAGTTGATATTGAATCCTACGCTTCCAAGGAAGAAGAGGCGGTTGAGGTAAAAGAGGAAATTCTTCCCCCCGTGGAAGAAGAGGATAATCTTCCCGTGGACGTGGATAAAGTTTTCGGCGAAGAATAGCTTTAAGGCCGCCTTCGGGCGGGCGGGCAAAACAGAGGAGTTTATAGTTATGGCGACAATTACTGCGGCGGATGTAAAACAACTGCGGGAGAAAACCGGGGCGGGCATGATGGAATGCAAGAACGCCCTTGTCTCTTCAGGCGGCGACTTTACCGCGGCCGAAAAGCTTCTTAAGGAAAAGGGGCTCGCGGCAATCGAGAAGCGTTCCAACCGGGCGACCAACGAGGGAAAGATCTTTACCAGGATAAAGGACGACGGTTCGGAAGCGGTGCTGCTGGAACTTGCGTCGGAAACGGATTTTGTGGCCCGGAACCCCGATTTTACCGCCCTGGGGGCCTCCCTGGCGGAGAAGATCCTTGAAAAGGGCTATACGGAGATCAACGACGAGCTTAAAGCCATGGTTACCGAATTGGCGACAAAGATACGGGAAAATATGAGCCTTAAGCGGATAAAAACCCTCAGGGCCTCGTCCCATGAATACCTTACCCAGTATGTGCACGGGGACGGCAATATCGGGGTGGTGGTAAAAATCGGCGCTGAAAAGGAAGAGGCCCTTAAAAACGAGGCCCTTAAAGCCTTTGCCTTTAACATCGCCCTGCATATCGCCGCCTTTAATCCCCTGGCCCTCTCCCAGGACAGGATAGACAAGGCCTGGTTAAAGGAACAGGAAGATATCTTCCGCAAACAGATGGAGCAGGACGAGTCCATGCAGGGTAAACCCGCCAACGTAACGGAAAATATACTTAAGGGGAAGGTAAGGAAACTGCTTAAGGAAATCTGCCTCCTCGATCAGGGGTACGTAAAGGACGAAAAACTTTCCGTTACCCAGGCCCTTGCGGAGATAAGCAGACAGGCGGGTTCCGCCGTTACGATCGTCGATTATGCGTATTACAAGGTAGGTTCAGGCGATGCATAGTGTATGCGGCGCGTCCGAAGACCGGATGAAAAAAACTCTCGTAAGCCTTAAGGAAGGATACGGGGCTCTCCGCACGGGCAGGGCCTCGGCGGCCCTCTTTGACAAGCTTAGGGTCGATTACTACGGTGAAAAAAGCCCCCTCAATCAGGTTGCCAATATCTCCGCCCCCGAGGCAAGGCTCATCGTAATCCAGCCCTGGGATAAGGCCCTTATCGGCGAGATTGAAAAGGCCATACGTTCATCGGAGCTTTCCCTTAACCCTTCCAACGACGGAAAAGTTATCCGCATCGCCATCCCCCCCCTGACGGAAGAACGGCGCAGGGAGCTGGTAAAATTCGCCAAAAGCCAGGCGGAGCAGAGCCGGGTCGCGGTACGGAACATACGCCGGGACGGCAATGATGAATTGAAGAAGCTTCTAAAAGACAAGGAATTGACGGAAGACGAAGAAAGCAAACATTCCGAGGAACTTCAAAAGCTTACCGATTCATATATCAAACAGATCGATCAGATCCTGGAAGAGAAGGAATCGGAGATAATGGAAGTTTGACGAAACATTTTGAACACGGAGCGGCGGAATAACATACCAGTCCATGTGGGGATCATCATGGACGGAAACGGCAGATGGGCCCTTGGGCGGAAACTTCCCCGTTCCCAGGGCCATCTTGAGGGGCTTAAGGCCGCCAAGCGCGTCGTAAAGGCCGCCGCCGGAGCGGGGATACGTTACCTTACCCTCTACGCTTTTTCCACGGAGAACTGGAAGCGTACCGCGGAGGAAACGGGCTTTATCATGGGCCTGGTAAAACAACACCTCCGGGCGGAATTTGCCTTTTACCGGGAAAACGGAATACGCATACGCCACGCCGGAAATCCGGCGGGGCTTCCCGCGGATATACTCGCGGAACTTGAAGGGGCCTTAAGCGAAACCAGGGATTTTAAGGGGCTTCAGGTTATTTTGGCGCTGAACTACGGCGGCAGGGATGAAATCATACGGGCCTTCACGCGCCTGGCGGAAAAGGAAGGGGCCTTGGCGGATATTTCGGAAGAGGCCCTCTCGTCCTGCCTGGACAATCCCGATGTCCCCGACCCGGATCTAATCATACGGAGTGCCGGGGAATTCAGGATCAGCAATTTCCTCCTCTGGGAAAGCGCCTACGCCGAATACTATATTTCCCCCGTCCTGTGGCCCGACTGGGACGAGGGGGAATTAAACAGGGCTCTGGAGGCCTACCGGAACCGGGAACGCAGATTCGGCGGGGTAAAGGGATGATCAAGTTTTTACCCCGCCTCCTGGTTTTCTTTATCGGAGTCCCGGCGGTGGCCGCCCTTATCCTGTTCCTTCCCCACATGAACCACCTGGCGGTGAACATACTGGTCATCGCCGCAAGTTCCATGGGGGCCGCGGAATTCGCCGTGATGCTTAAAAAAAAAGACTTTCCCGTTTCAGTGCCGGAGGCCGCCGTGCTGGGTTCCCTGAGCCCCATAGCCATGACCTTAACGGTAAGTTTTAATTTAAACGGCCAGATAACGGAGGCTCTCTTTATTATAGGCGTATCCTGGCTCTTTGTTTCCGAAGTAATCTTCCGCAGGGGCAGCTTTGTCCCCGTGATACACCGCCTGGCGGGGGGGTTTTCGGTGATGATGTATCCGGGTTTGTTTTTAATCTGGATTATAAAAATGTCCCTCTGCGATAATTCGGAATTTGTGATACTTCTGTTTATGCTTACGGTAATGGCCAACGATTCTATCGCCTGGACAATGGGGACCCTTTTCGGCAGGGGAAACCAGGGCTTTTTCAAGGCCAGCCCCAATAAGAGCATCGCGGGATTTATCGGGGGGCTGTTGGCTTCAATCGCCGTATGTACGGCGGCGGCGTATTTTTTCCCCCATATCTTCGCGGCCGATCAGATACCCCCCCTGCCGTCGGGAATTTTGCTGGGCTTCTTTTGCGGAATCGCCGTAGTCCTGGGGGATCTCGCGGAATCGCTCGTCAAAAGAAGCTGTGATATAAAAGATTCAGGCTTTATAGTTCCCGGAAGGGGGGGTATTTTGGATTCCACCGATTCTATTGCTCTGACAGCTCCGGTTTTCTATGTACTGTACCGTTTCTTTTTTTAAGGAGTTTGTGTTTTACGATGAAGAAAAAAGTCGCCCTGCTTGGAGCAACCGGATCGGTCGGGAAAAATACCCTTGATGTGCTTCGTGAAGGAAAGGATTATTTTGAAGCCGTGCTTTTTTCCGGCCATACCAAAAAAGAAGAGCTTCTTAGGATAGGCCGGGAATTTCCAGGGGCCAGCCTGGCCCTTTCGGGCTGTGATTCGGGATCTGGAGAAATCGGCTATTACGGCCGTGAGGGCCTGCTGCGGGCCATAGGGGAATCCGGCGCCGACATAGCCGTTAACGGCATCAACGGTGCCGCGGGCCTTGAACCTTCAATGGCGGTCATTGAAGCCGGGGCCAGCCTGGCCCTGGCAAATAAGGAAACGGTAGTTATGGCCGGTCCGCTGGTTTTCGCGAAGGCAAGGGAAAAAAACGTAAAAATACTGCCCGCGGATTCGGAGCATTCGGCTATTTTTAACCTTACCGAGGCCCACGGGGGGGACCACATTGCCGAAGTGATCCTGACCGCTTCCGGGGGGCCCTTCAGGACCTATACGGCGGAGCAGCTTTCCCGGGTTACCCCCCGGGACGCCCTGGTTCACCCGAACTGGAAGATGGGCCCGAAGATCACCGTTGACTGCGCTTCATTGGCAAACAAGGGCCTTGAGGTAATTGAGTCGGTGGAACTCTTCGGTCTTAAGCCGGAACAGATCACCGTGGCGATCCACCCCCAAAGCGTCGTTCATTCAATGGTACGGCTCAGCGACGGCGCGGTTTACGCCCAGCTTTCGGAACCCGACATGAGGCTTCCGATTCACGACACCCTCTATTGGCCTTTACAGCAAAAAAGTTCATTCGGCGGACTTTCCCTGGAGGGCCTTACCCTTAGCTTTGAAAAACCAAATTATGAACTTTTCCCCATGCTTCCCCTTGCGTTCAGGGCCGTAAAAGCCGGCGGGCTGTATCCGGCGGCCTATAACGCGGCCAATGAAACCGCGGTGGAAGCCTTCTTAGAGCTGCGCATAAGCTTTCTTGATATACCCCGCGTAGTTGAGTATGCTTTAGAAAGGGATTGGCAGGAGGAACCGGAGGATCTCAAGGCCGTATTGGACGGGGATTTAAGGGCCCGCAGGGCCGCCGGAGCCTTTATCGCCCGGATTGAATCGGGTAGGGGAAAATGATACTGATAAAAATTCTGCTTGGACTTATCGGACTCGGCGTTGTTGTTTTTGTACATGAACTGGGTCATTTTATTGCCGCCCGAAGAAGCGGCATTGACGTGGAGGCCTTTTCCATAGGCTGGGGCAGGCCCGTACTTAAAAGACGCATCGGAACGGTGGAATACCGGCTTGGGCTTTTCCCCATCGGCGGTTACTGTAAAATGCGGGGCGATAATGAATTCCGGGAGGCCTGGGAAAATAACCGGAATCAGGTTGAACAGGTCAAGGGAAGTTTCTTTTCCGTCAATCCCTGGAAAAGGATCGCCGTGGCGTTTTCCGGGCCCTTCTTTAATTTTCTCTTTGCCATCCTTGTATTCTCCGTAGTATGGGGCATAGGGTTTGACGTAGAAACCCTGGAAAACAGGGTTGTTTTGCTTTCCGATATTGACGGAGGGTCCTACCCTTCCGACGCGGCGGGCCTGCAAAGCGGGGATCGCATCATCGAAATAAACGGGAAGAAAATTGCAAATTACCGGGATATTCAGGAGCATATCGCCAGCAATCCGCAAAAAAGCCTGAACCTTACGGCGGATCGCGACGGTACTCAGGTACATCTTACCGTGGTCCCCAAGCTTGATTCCACAGGGGCCGGCAAGATAGGCGTCTACCATTGGACCGATCCGGTGATACAGGCGGTAAAACCGGGGGGCGCCGCCGACAGGGCCGGCCTCCGCGAAGGGGACAGGATCACAACCCTTAACGGCAGTCCCCTCCCCTATACGGCGGCCCTTCTCAGCATATTTAAGGATGTCCAGCCTCAGGAGATCGCCCTTGAATATGAACGGGGCGGACAGAAAATAAAAGCCGAATTAGACGGCCTTGCCTATACATCATCCATGCCCGATTTGGGGGTTGAATTCAAAACGGTTAAATTCAGGACCCCCGCCCTTTCCCCCTTCCGGGCCCTGGTCAAGGGCTGCGAAGAGGCATCTAAAACGCTGGCTCTCTCGGTAAAAAGCTTAGGTCTTCTTTTTAATAAGGAAATCGATCTGTCCCAGGCGGTTTCCGGGCCGGCCCGCATAACCTATATGGTGGGGGACATAGCCGCCGAAGGGTTCGGTCGGAGTGTCGAAACCGGTTTCAGTTCCGCCGCAAGTTTCCTTGCCCTTATTTCCATTGCCCTGTGCATCATGAACCTGCTCCCCCTTCCCATACTTGACGGCGGATTGATACTGCTCTTTTTTATCGAGCTTATCAAAAGAAAACCCCTAAACCCGAAATTTGTATCCGCCTTTCAAACCCTGGGGGTAATTCTTATTTTCGGCCTCATGGCATTTGCGCTGTTCAACGATATACGTTTTTTTGCGGGACGTTAATTCCCGGGGAGGAGAAAAAATGCGGCATAAAATTCCCTGTTTTTGTGATAATACGTTTACCGTGGACGCCCCTGAGGAAATCGATCTTGATGCCGAGCCCCGGTATGTGGAAGACATAATCGCCGGGAATTTTATGAACTTTGTATGTACAAGCTGCGGGAAAAAACACAAACCCGAATTCCCCATAACCGTAAAATGGAACAGCAAAGGCGCCGTACTTGAGGTGCTGCCCGAACTGGACCGCGGGCTCTTTTACCGCCGTAAAGAAGAAAAAAAATCAGCCTTTACCGGGGCGCTTATAGGTTATCCCGAACTTGCCGAACGTATCGCCGTGTTAAGGGACGGATTAAAGGTCGAAGTTGTAGAGGCGATTAAGTACTACCTGCTCTTGAAAGCCGACGAAGCCTACCCCGATGAAGAAATAAGCGTCTGGTATCAGCATCGCGCCGATTCATCCCTGGAATTTCATATACACGGTATTAAAAAGGAAGAGGTGGCGGTAATGAGGGTGCCCCTGACGCTGTATGAAAAGACCCTTGCGGATTTTAAGAAAAACCCAAAATCGGAACCCTTTTCACTGCTTAGGGTAAAGAACTATGTATCAATACAGAATGTACTCCGCCCGGATGAATTAAAATGACCTTCCCGCGTCAAGCGGCGGGGGATTAAACCGTATAGGCTTCGCCTAATAAAACGGGTTTATATCTGTACTTTTGGATTAACGGTATTGAAATTCGATTCAACCAGGGTTTTCAGATCCTCCAGGGCGGCGTCTTCGTCGGGCCCATCCGCGGTGATTGTAATCTCGTCATTTTCGCAGACGTTGAGAAGAATAACCTTGAGTATAGTTTTGGCGTTTGCTTTTTTCGCGCCCTTGGATACCTCAATATTTGACTGGTAAAGCTTTGCGGTCCTGACAAACATATCCGCAGGTCTGGAATGAAGCCCCGTTTCATTCTTTACGGTTATGGTAACATCTTTCATGATCTTCATTATACGCCTATTGCATTTAACTGTCAACCGGAATATAATTTTGAGGATGAAAAAGATTTTGCTTTCCGGCAGCGGAGCTTTGGCGGTTACCCTTCTTGACCGCATTACCAACGGCCTAAAAAAACGGGGCCTGGACGGCCAGTTCAGCCTGACCAAATGCAAGGTGCCCGAGCTTGCGAAGTTGGCTCCCCAGTATGACATTGTTATAAGAACGGCCATGCTTGCCGAAAAAGTCGACAAACAGGTGATCAACGGCGTTGGACTCGCCGCCGGGGGGCAGGCGGCGGAAACCCTGCTGGACGAAATAGCCGCTTTGGTCAGGGCCTGAGCGGCGGGCCTCCTCTAAGTTTTAAGTTAAAGCGCCGCCGGTTCCATCCGCATCCTCTTTATCCTCCGTATACGGAGGGTTTTCCGGAACCTGGGGAATGGGCCGTGATTTTCCCATCTTATCCCTTCCTCTGAAACGCAGTGAACCGGGATGTATCTTCCGTTCAAGATAATCAAGCTCCGCAATCAGATCCATCTTATCGCTAAAGAGACTATAAACAACCCAAAAGGATCCCTGATGTCCCTCCGTATCCTCTACCCTTACCAGAACTTGATAGTTCGGCGTGGTAATCTTGACCCGGAATTTGGTAAGCTTGCTTATCTCAAAACGTTTTTCACCAAAGGAGGAGAAAACGATTTCCTCATCATTCACCTTTATGATCCGGGGATTGCTCTTTCGTAAAAGCGAATTAACCAGCGCATAGATACAGATCGCAATGGCAAAGAGCCACAGCAGGGTATTTTTTTGAACAAAAAATACCCGGTACAGACAGTACCCCAGAATAGGTATCAGAAGATAATTTATAAGAAGCACCTTGTTTCTGTAGGCTTTCTTTTCAAATTCATATATCCGTTCCATATTGCTCCACCGGCTATTAAAAAACCCCGCCGCAGCGGCTGTACGGCGGGGTTTTATTAAGGAGAATAAGACTTATGCCTCGGTTTTGGCAGCTTCTTTCCTAATCTGAGTACGATTCCAAATCGAGAGAAGTACGGAAATGGCGAGCAGGATGATAACGCCAAGCCATTTAAGCTTGGAGATATTGATCATTGCCCAGGTGAGGGGATTCGAACCGTCACAGATACTGGAAAAAATAGTATGATTCCCGCCGTAATTCGCGTAAGTGGCGGGATCGGCCTTTGCGGCGGTGGTCATCAGAAGTTCCACAAGGCTGCTTCCGCAATAGAACATCACTATCATCACAACAGCTCCGACAACCAGGGAACGGAAAAAATCGCCCTTGGTGATCGGAATAATAAGCACGAAGATATACGGGATAACCGCAAGATCGGCAAAGGGCAGCATACGGTTACCGGGAAGTATTACGGCAAGGAAGATGGAAAGGGGCACCAGAATAAGGGCGCAGGTAAGGCAGATAGGATGGCCGATACCGATGGCGGAATCGAGGCCGATGTAAATCGTTCCCTTTCCCTTGAAGTGCTTTTCAATAAAGCCCTGGGCCGCTTCGGAAACAGGGATAAGCCCTTCCATGAGCAGCGCCGCCATCTTGGGGATAAGCACCAGCGCGGCGCCCATCTGAATCGCCATCTGGAATACCTTTACGGGGTCCCAGCCGGCAAGGAAACCGATAATAAGTCCGAAAACCACGCCGATAAGCACCGGTTCGCCGAATACGCCGAGGCGCTTCTGGATAACATCCATATCGACTTTTATTTTGTTGATACCGGGGATCTTATCCAGAACAACATTCACCACCGCGGCGATGGGCACAAAAGCCGCCGTAAAACCGTGGGGGATGGAAATACCGGGCAGTTCATTGTACTTACCCAGCCCGGCGGCCGTTCTGTCGGCGATGATCATGACGATCACCATGTTAAGCGCCGAGGCGCAGAGGCCCATTGCGTATGCCGCTCCGCCTCCCATACCCATCATTTCCGCCAAACTGTTAACCATGGCGCCGGTAAAGGCAAAGTGCCAGTAGTTCCAGATATCGACGTTAACGGTCTGGGTAGTTCCGGTAATCAACATTATCGCATTGACCAGAATACCTACGGGTATGATAAGGGCGCCTATTTGGGACGCGAAGGCGATAGCCGCCGCCGGTACCCAGCCTATGTCAATTGCGTCCATGGTCAAATTGTATTTGGCAACCATGGCTTGAACGGCCGGTCCCAGAGCGCCTCCCAAAAGTCCGGTAACCAGATTCAGGCCTACAAAACCAACGCCTACAATCAGCCCGGCCCTTAACGACCTTCCTACCGGCGCACCCAGTATAATACCCAGGATGAAAATGATAACCGGCATCACGACCGTGGCGCCCGGCGCCTGAATGATGCCAAATACTTTAATTACTGCATCCAAAAACATCAGATTTTGCCTCCTTCAGCAAACTTTTGACGAGTTCCAAATATGCCAGAGCCGGGACAGCCGCCTTCCCGAAACAAATGGCATCATAAAAACCTATGCCCGAATAAGTTCGGCAATTTCGTCCCAGACTTTTTCCGCACCGACCCCTGTTAAAAGGGGAAGTCCGTTGATAACCGGTATGGTAACTCCGGGGGGGGGCTTTGCATTGGCGATAAGAATATCAAAATTCGATACTTTTGACGGAATCTCGGCAATTTTACATTGACTGCAGATAAACTGCCCGTCCAGACCCCGTTTTTTCATCGCGTCGTTCAACCGGCTTGTCACCACCGTCGAAGTGGCAACCGCCGTCCCGCAGGCAAGCAAGATTCTTTTCATCAAAACCTCCTGACCTTTTCCAGGCCTGTTAACGGGTAATTCTAAGCCCCTTTTCATGAAAAGTCAACAATTATTTT
>JAISRD010000023.1 GCA_031273835.1 Treponema sp.
GGGTGTACTCCCGGATCCGGGCGAAATTGTGGTCGAAGCGGCGGTTAAAGCCGATCTGCAGTTTTACCCCCGCTTTTTTTACCGCCTCCAGGGCTTTCTTTACCTTGGGAACGCTCAAATCGACGGGCTTTTCGCAGAAGATCTGCTTCCCCGCCTCCGCCGCGGCGATGACAAGGTCCGCGTGGGTATCGGTGGAACTGCAGATAACGACCGCCTCTACGGAAGGATCTTTAAGCAGTTCCGACGGATCCTTGGAAAGTGTCCGGACCCCGAGCTTTTTGGCCCAGCCTTCCTGTTCCGCCGTCAGCTTGATATCCGCGACGCCCTCCAGTTTAGCCTGGGGTATGAACCGGGCGATGTTTTCCGCGTGGATCTTACCGATACGTCCCGCCCCGATAACGCCTATTTTCAATGCTTCCATAAGCCTCCTCCTTATCGTTATCTAATCTTAATAACCAAAAAACTGCAAACGTTTTTAGTTATGTCTCTAGTTTAGTCTTGCAAAACAGTTTTGTAAAGGGCTTTTCCGGGGTTTTTTATTTTTTTCCCTGTGTTTTATCCCTGCGGGAAAGGGATCTTTTCTCTTGGATTCCCCCAAGTTTACCGGTGAATTTACATACCGGATCGATAATAATCACCGTTTTCGGTGGAAGAAATCCGTTTCCCCCCGGCTTTTCCCGTTTCGGCCCGGGAATTTTTACGAAAACTTCAAAAAGTTGAAAAATATTAAAAAAACATCAGAATTTTAGGAATTTTTCTTGACAGATTGAACATTAGGGACAATACTATTATTGAAAACGTTTGCAAAATTATACCGTCCTGGACGGTATAAAAAGTTTATGAGGAGGAGCTTTGTATGAAAAAACTATTGTGGATAATCGCCGCTGTGGCGGTTATGGGCCTTGCCGCCTGCGGCGGCGGTCAGTCAAAGAAATCCCTTATCGGGTATGTCTGTACGAACTTTAACGACACCTTCCAGGGTTACATCATGGACGAATTCCGGGGCTATTTTGCCGACAAGCCGGAATATGAACTGGTATTCCAGGACGCCCAGGAAGACGTGGTTAAGCAGCAGGATCATGTGAACAACCTGATCTCCCAGGGGGTTAAGGCCCTGGTGGTGGTCCCCGTCAATACCAGCGCCATGGAACCCATAACCAAGGCGGCGGCGGACGCGAAGATACCCCTGGTATATGTCAACCGGAATCCCTTCGGCGACGGCGCCATCCCGTCCAACGTCTTCTACGTCGGTTCCCAGGAAATTGTGGCCGGAACTTTGCAGGCGGAAGCCATGGGCAAGGTCCTCAACGGAGAGGGCGGGGTCTGCATCCTTATCGGCAAGCTTGATAACGAGGGGGCCATACTCCGCACCCAGGGGAACGAGGACACCATCGCGGCGCAGTTCCCCAGCATCAGGGTCCTGGCCAAGGAAACCGGCAACTGGCAGCGGGATCAGGGCATGAACCTTACCGAAAACTGGATCACCGCCTACGGCGCCGATCTCAAGGGTATTTTGGGAAATAACGACGAAATGGCCCTGGGCGCCATTGAGGCCCTTAAAGCCGCTGGCCGTACCGATGTGGTCGTCATGGGTGTTGACGCCATCCCCGACGCCCGTGCGGCGGTTGCCAGCGGCGATATGGCCGCCACGGTTCTACAGGACGCCGCCGGACAAGGGCGGGGCGCCGGTGAAGCGGCCTTTAAGGCCCTTCAGGGACAGATCCAGGATTCCATTAACTGGGTTCCCTTTGTGCTGATCGATCAGAGCAACATAGCCCAGTATCAGTAAAAAATAACGGGGCCGCGGACACGCGGCCGGGCATAGGGCTTTACTTCCGGAATTCCCGCGGAAGCGGGAGTTCCGGTTTACGGAGGATTTCTGGGTGAGTAACGAATACCTTCTTGAAATGACGAATATCGTCAAGATCTTTCCCGGCGTAAAAGCCCTGGGAGGGGTCAATCTTCAGGTGCGCCCCGGGGAGATCCACGCCCTCATGGGGGAAAACGGCGCCGGAAAGTCGACGCTGATGAAGTGCATTGCCGGAATTTACCGGCCCACCAGCGGGGATATTGTCTTTGACGGAAAGCCCCTGGACCTGCACAGTCCCGCGGACGCCCTGAAAAGGGGGATTTCCATGATCCACCAGGAATTGAGCCCCGTACTGTACCGGCCCGTCATGGAGAATATTTGGCTCGGCCGGGAACCCCTTAACGGCATTGGCATGGTGGACCATCAGCGGATGTACGAAATGTCCAAGGAGGTCCTTAAGGAGATAGACCTGGAGGAGGATCCCAGGACCCTCATGATAAACCTTACGGTGGCCAAGATGCAGATGGTGGAAATCGCCAAGGCGGTTTCCTATAATTCAAAATTGATTATCATGGACGAACCCACTTCGTCCCTCACCGAAAAGGAAATCAAGCAGCTCTTTTCCATCATGCGGAAACTGAAATCCCAGGGAAAGAGCATTATCTTTATAACCCACAAACTGGATGAAATTTATGAGATCACCGACAGGGTAACCGTATACCGGGACGGGTCCTACATAGGTTCGGAAAATACGGCGGACCTTAAGGTAGACAGGCTCATCAACATGATGGTAGGCCGGGATGTGAAGGATATGTTTCCCAAGATCCCCTGCCCCATCGGGGAAGTTAAACTGGAGGTTAAGGATCTTTCAAACCGCAAGTACTTTAGCAATGTCTCCTTCACCGTCCGCAGGGGGGAAATCTTCGGCATCGCCGGGCTTATCGGCGCGGGCCGTACCGAAGTGGTGGAAACGATCTTCGGCATGAGGCCGAAAAACGGGGGTGAGATATTTATCGACGGGAAAAAGGTGGATATCAGGAGCCCCGCGGACGCCATTGAAAGCGGCATGGCCTGGCTTACCGAGGATCGCCGGGGTTCGGGGATTTTTCCCATGCTGGCGGTGCAGCTCAATATTGCCATCGCCACGATTCCGAAATTCCTCAATAGGATAGGGCTTATCAGGGAGGCCCTGCTTAATAAAAGCTGCACGGAATTCGTAAAAAAGATACAGGTTAAAACGCCGAGCCTGGATCAGCATGTGGAAAATTTAAGCGGCGGAAATCAGCAGAAGGTCCTGGTGGCCCGCTGGCTTATGACGGACCCGGATATTCTTTTTATGGACGAGCCCACCCGGGGCATAGACGTGGGAACCAAGTCGGAGATACACCGCCTTATTTCCCAATTGGCCGGAGAAGGAAAATCCATTGTGATGATCTCCTCCGAACTCCCCGAGGTTATGGGGATGAGCGACAGGATCATGATCATGCACCAGGGTAAGGTTACGGGCATTGTAGAAAATACCAAGGATCTGACCCAGGAAGAATTGATGGCCTATGCCACCGATACCGTTGAAATATACAAGAAATCCAAGGGAGGAAAATGATGGCTTTTAACGCTGCCGCTATAAGGCAAACCGCTCAAAAATACGGCATTATTATTGTTTTGATACTGATGATTATACTGCTCAGCATTATACGTCCGGCCTTTCTCAGCGCCAACAACCTTTTTAACGTCCTGGCCCAGAGTTCGATCTTCGGCATCATGGCCCTGGGTATGACCTTTGTGATCATCTCCAAGGGGATCGATCTTTCGGTCGGTTCCGTACTTGCCCTGGCGGGGGTAATATGCGCCAGTTTCGGCCAGATAGCGGAAGCCACCGAAAAATATTTTCCCAATATGCCGGTTATGCCCCTCATCGTCCCCATAGCGGCGGCCCTGTTTATCGGCGCCCTCTGCGGTTTTATCAACGGCTTTCTCATCGCCAAGACCAAGATACCCGCATTCATTGCCACACTGGGCATGCTTACCGTGGCCCGGGGCTTCGCCCTGATCTATACATCGGGGAGACCGGTAAGTAATTTGATCCCCTCCCTGACCGCCCTGGGAGGAAAGCTCTTCAATGTCATTCCCGTACCGGCGATCATCTACTTTGTCATGATCATCATAAGCTATGTGCTGCTCAACAAAACCCGGTTCGGAAAGAATACCTATGCCATCGGGGGGAACATAGTCGCCGCGGAAGTTTCGGGGGTCAGCGTTTCCAAGTACCTCATCATGATCTATACCTACTGCGGCCTCCTGGCGGGCATCGCCGCCTTAGTCTTTGCCGGCCGGGTTGGGTCCGTCCATCCCGGGGCGGCGGATGGTTATGAGCTTACCGCCATCGCCTCCACCACCATAGGGGGCACTTCCCACTCAGGGGGCATCGGTACCATAGGGGGGGCCTTTGTGGGCGCCCTGGTGCTGGCGGTGCTGCGGAACGGCTTTACCCTTCTGGGGGTCAACGCGTACTGGCAGAAGGTGGCCGAGGGCCTCATCATCGTAGTGGCGGTTATCATTGACATGAGGAAGAACGCGAAACGGGATTAGAAACAACGCAACGCTTTTGTTTCTAATCTTGGAGAAAATGTACCATTTTCTCCACGGATATGCGTAATACGGATCACGGGCAAATGGAGTGTAACATGGATAAAGTACGAATTGGTTCGGTTGGGCTTGGGCGGCTGGGTTTGCAGCACGCGGTAAATATCACAAGCCGTATACAGCACGCGGAACTTACGGCCCTCTGCGATGTGGACGGGGCAAAGCTGAAAGAGACGGCGGATAAACTGGGGGTGAAGCACCGCTTTACCGCCTTCGAAGAAATGATCGCCTGCGGGGACATTGACGCGGTGGTTTTGGTTTCCCCTTCGGCGCTCCATACCAAACAGATCTCCGCCGCTCTGGCCGCGGGGAAGCATGTATTTTCCGAAAAGCCCCTGGGGGTTACCGTGGCGGAATGTAAGGAAGCGGAGAAGGCCGTGGAGGCCCATCCCGCTCTGGTGTTCATGCTGGGCTTTATGCGCCGTTTTGACGAGTCCTACCAATACGCCCATAACAAAACGGCCGCCGGGGAGATTGGGAAACCCATACTGTTCCGCTCCTACAGCCAGGACCCGGAAAAGTTTATCGCCGGAGCCATAGCCTTTGCCCCCCATTCGGGGGGGCAGTTCCTGGATATGGCGGTCCACGACATAGACCTGGCCCGGTGGTTTACCGGCTCGGAGCCGGAAACGGTCTATGCCGCCGGCGGCTGTTATGCCCACCCGGAATTTGCCGCCTCGAAGGACGGGGACAATATATCCTGCCTGATGAAGTTTAAAAACGGCTGTATGGTGTTCCTCTTCGCGGGGCGTACCGCTCCCCACGGCTATAATGTGGAAACCGAGATCATCGGTACCAAGGGCATACTCCGCATCGCTTCGGTACCCCAGAAAAACCTCGTGGAAGTGCTGGACTCAGGCGGGGTACGCAGGGAATGCAGCGGGAATTTTCTTGAGCGCTTTGACACCGCCTATGTCAACGAAGTGCAGGAATTTGTTGACTGCATTATCGAGGGCCGCAAGCCCGAGCTGACCGTGTACGACGGAACCAGGGTTTCGGAGATAGCCTATACCTGCAAATCGGCCTTTGAAAGCGGCGAACTTTTAAAGTTTTAAGCGGGTTGCGGGGCGGCCGTGGTAAGCATCAAGGATATAGCAAAACAGGCCGGAATGTCCCCTTCCACCGTTTCCAGGGTTGTAAACGGGAAAAAACACGTTAATTCCGCTAAACGGGAACAGATACTCAGGCTCATAGAAGAGACCGGCTATGTTCCCGATAACGCCGCCCGGAGCATGGTTCTTAAGCGGACCTTTACCGTCGGAATCGTACTGGCCGATACCTTTAACATGTTTCAGCGCCAGCTCTTCTCGTTCATAGAACGGCATCTGGGCTCCTTCGGGTACCACACCCACTTCTTTTTCGTAAAATTTGAACAGTCCAGCGAGGAAGAATGTTTTAACCAGATCAAGGCGGAAAAACTGGACGGGATCATCATGATCCATGAGATTCAAAATCCGTACTTTTACGAATCCGTAAAAAAACTGAAACTTCCCATGATAACCGCCACCTTCAGCCGTCCCGATTTTCCCTCGATCCACGTCTGCGAGGAAGACGCCGGGTATGACGCGGTAACCCATCTTGTCAACCTGGGACACCGGAAAATAAAGATGATAAGCTGCAACGGCCTGTCGTCGGGAAACCAGCGGGCGGAGGGATACTTCCGCGCCCTGGAGGCGGCGGGGATTGGACGGAACGCCGATAAACAAACCGTCTTTGTCCGCCAGTATACAACGGAATTCGGCATGTACGGTATGCGGGAACTGCTGCTCCGGGGCCGGGACTTTTCCGCCGTTTTCGCCGCCACCGACGAGTTGGCCATCGGCGCCATGAGGGTCCTCAAGGACGAAGGGTTCCGCATCCCCGAGGATGTCTCGGTGGTGGGCTTTGACGACATCGATATATCCGGCTATTTCATGCCCCGGCTGACCACCATACGCCAGCCCCTGGCCGAAATAGGGGAACGTACCGCCCAAAACCTCCATAAATACATCAGCGGCGGCAGAGAGGCCGGGATGAATATGGTACTCCCCTACAAACTGATAATCCGGGAATCGACCTGCGCGTTAGCGCAGTAGTCTATAATTTCCTTGTAGATCGAGGGCGCAAGCCCTCTATCGACCTGCGCGCCAGCGCAGTAGTATATAATTTCCTTACAGATCGAGGGCGCAGCCCTCCATCGACCTGCGCGCGGGCTTCGCCTCAAGGCGAAGCCATGCAGTAGTATATAATTTCCTTGTAGATATTTCCCGGGAATATAACTATGATTGTAGTATGGAGAGACGGCATACATGAAAGGCTGGTGGGAAAGCTTTGTTCCCGCGGAAGGCGCCTGGTACCGCTGGCGTCTTGCCGGCGCGGAAATTTTTGTATGCCGCAGGGGCTGTGAATGGCGGTCGGCGGTGAAGAGCGTACCCTGGACGGGCGGGGGGGCTTTCCCCCGCGGCGGCGGCGCCTCGCGGCCGGAAAATGCCGGCCCCGAGGAGGCGGCCCCTCTCTCCGCGTGCCCCGCCGGGGAATTAACCGTAGCAGCCGGGGAGGGGGAGTACGCCGCCCTGAGGCCCTTTTTCGACGAAAAGCCCTTCCTTATCAAATTCAGCGCCGTGTTACGGCTGTTTCCCGGCGCGGAAACAGCCGTAACGGTGGATCTTCCGCCCCTGCTGAGATTCGAAGCGGACGGAACAACCCTCTTTTCCTTCCGCCCCTTTGTGTCCGGCGATACCTGGTACGGCGATACCATGAAGGGATTTCTCTGTTCCTGCCTCGCCGTTGATTTTGCCCCTTATCCCAAAACGGCGGGCCCGCCGCTCGTACCCTGCACCGTATCAATCAAAAATTCTTCCGCCCTGACGGCGGAACTGGACCACGTACTCCTCTATGCCGATGAGCTTTCTATCTATGAAAACTATGAAAACAGCGGTGAGAATGGCGGCGGGAACGGTGAAAGTTCCGGGGGACTCCTTTGCGATACCCCGGTAATTGAAATTTTCGACGGGGATTTCAGGATGAGCGTCAAGACCGCGGCGGAGGACGCAAGGCTTGTAAGCGAGGGCGTAAAAAATTCCGTGGGGGATATGCTGATACGCCGCGGGGCGGAGATCATAAAGAACATTACGGGGTATTCATGAACGCCCAGGACCTGGCCGCCGCCGCAAAGAAACTCTTCAAGGATCAAAACCCGGCGGAGCTCCTCTTAAAGCTCGCGGGGATAGTTTTTACGGCTGCCCTTATACTCCTGGCGTTCAGCATAATCCGCTATAGCCTGGGAAAGTTCCTCAAGGGAAAAATAAGCGCCCGGCGGGTCGTTACGGCAAGGAAGGCAGCGCGCTATACGGGCTTTGCGATCGCCCTGCTGTATATTTTTAAGAGCGCCGGCATAGACATTACGGCGATTCTCGGCGCCGCGGGGGTCGCGGGAATCGTGCTTGGTTTTGCGGCCCAGACTTCGGTATCAAGCCTTATCTCCGGGTTCTTTCTGATGTCCGAAAAACCCTTTACCAGGGGGGATACCGTTAAGGTCGGCGACATCACCGGGATCGTGCTTTCGGCGGATTTCCTGTCGGTAAAACTTAAGACCCTGGACAATCTTTTTGTCCGCATACCCAACGAAACGCTCATCAAAAGCAACCTCATCAACGTTACCCGCTTCCCCATCAGAAGGCTGGATCTTTCCTTTGA
>JAISRD010000068.1 GCA_031273835.1 Treponema sp.
CCCGCTGAAAAAGCCCGATTGGATACGGGTCCGCGCCCCCGCCGGGGATACCTGGAAAGAAGTGGACCGTATCCTCACCCGCCGGGGCCTCCATACGGTCTGCGATGAAGCCCGCTGTCCCAATAAGGGCGAATGCTGGGGCATGGGCACCGCCACTTTTATGATACTTGGGGATATCTGTACCAGGGGCTGCCGCTTCTGCGCGGTTGCTTCGGCAAAAAACGGGCGCCCCCTGAGGGAAGACGAGGGGGCCGAAATTGCCCTGGCCGCCGGGGAGCTAAAGCTGGACTATGTGGTCCTTACCTCGGTGGACAGGGACGATCTTCCCGACAGGGGTTCGGGGCACTTTGCCTCCTGCGTGGGGGCCCTCAGGGAACGGAATCCGCGGATAAGGGTGGAGGTCCTTATCCCCGATTATACCGCCGCCGAACTTGAACCCATTCTGGAAGCGGCGCCCGACGTGATAGCCCACAATGTAGAAACCGTGCCCTCCCTCCAGCATATACGGGACAGCCGGGCTTCCTTTGAAAAAAGCCTCCGTACCCTGCGGGAGGCCAAGGCGGGCATGAGGGCCCGTTCCGCCGGGCGCCGGGAGCGGCAGCCGGGGCGGACCAAGTCAAGCATACTCCTGGGGCTGGGAGAAAGGTACGGGGAGGTTTTATTCACCATGGACAGGCTGCGGGAAGCGGAACTTGATATCCTGGTAATGGGCCAGTACCTGCGGCCCTCCAAAAACCAGATCCCCGTGGCGGAGTACATCACCCCCGAAGGTTTCAGCCGTTATAAAGAGGAGGCCCTGTCCAGGGGTTTTTCCCATGTCGTTTCCTCCCCCCTGGCGCGGACCAGCTATCATGCCAAAGAAGCAAATCCTTAAGTCCCCGGGGATTATACATATCGAGGCCATGGGGAAGCCCCCGGGCTGTAAGCTCATACGGGTAAGCGCCGATATTGAAAATTCACGGATCAAAACCATTTCCATCAGGGGGGATTTTTTTGCCAACCCTGAGGAGGCCTTTGAAAGGGCCCAGGACCGTTTAATCGGTACGGCCCTTTCCGGGGCGGGGGAGAACTTCGGACTTTTCCTCCGGGAGGAAGGGGTCGAAACCTTGGGGATCAGCGGAGCGGCCCTGGGGGAAATCCTTACCAGGGCGGGACAGAACCTGTGAACAGCCCCTGCCGTTTCAGGCTGCTCAATACGGGTTTTCACAACTGTTATTACAACATGGCCCTTGACGAGGCCCTCCTTGAATCGACCGCCTCTCTTTCCGCCGGCGAAAGGAGCGGCGCGGGTCCGGCGCTGCGGCTCTACGGGTGGAGCCCCCCGGCGGTTTCGGTGGGTTATTTCCAGGGCCTCACCGAGGAGGTTGATCTGGAAGCCTGCGGGCGGCGCGGTTTTGATACGGTCCGCCGTATTTCCGGGGGCGGCGCGGTGCTTCACAAATCGGAACTTACCTACAGCATTATTATGCCCCAGGATCATCCCCTGTTACGGGGGGATCTTCGGGATTCCTACAGGGTGCTCTGCGGGGGGATCATTTCGGGCCTTGAAAGGCTTGGGGTCAGGGCCGTTTTCGCGGGGATCAACGACATACTCGCCGGGGGCCGTAAAATTTCAGGCAACGCCCAAACCAGGCGGCTGGGCTGCCTGCTCCAGCACGGTACGGTGCTGCTGGATAACGACGTGGATGTGATGTTCGAGGTACTCAAGGTTCCCGCGGAGAAGACCAGGGGAACCCTGATCCGGGAGGTCAAAGACAGGGTTACGAACCTGCGTTCCGTGCTGTCCAGGGAAGTTTCCTTTGAAGAGGCCGCCGCCGCCCTCAGCTCCGGCTTTGCCGGGGCCCTGAACCTTGAATACGGGGGGACGGAAATTCTGCCCTGGGAGGAAGAGCGGGCCCAAACCCTGGCGGCGGAAAAATTTTCCTCCAGGGAATGGCTTTATAAGCGCTAACGCTTTGTACGGTTGTCTGCCCGGCGGAGCTCAGTAAACACCATAGGCAAAGGTAACACGAAAGAACCGGCCTGGCAAGAAATTTTTAGCGCTAAAAAAGGCTGCCGTGTTTTTTACAGCGGCTGCAGCCCAGAACATGAACATGAGAACGGTGGGGCTTTTCAAAAAGCCGGGCGATAAGAAATTCCCCGTCCCGAAGTACCGCCCCGCAGACCGGACAGCTCCGGCGGCGGTCCCCCTCAAGGCAGTAAACGCAGCCCGCTATATGCATCAGCCTGTCGGTCCCGGTAAAGGAGGGAAAGGCCGAAGATTTAACCCGTTCCCCCTTTTCCAGCTTGGCGGAACAGACCGGACAGGTCCGGGGATCGCCGGGTACCCCTGTAATCCTGGTTTTACCCTGTTTTCCCCCCCCCGGAGACGGTATGGACCCCCCTCCCGAAACGGCAAAAAACAGGGTATATCCGAACCAGAGCAAAAATACCCCGGCGAAGGTAAAAAATAAAACTTGAATGACGGTTCCCATGCTGCCCTTTCCCTCAAATATACGGTCATGTATACTTAAAATCAATGTCTGTTTTGTATATTATCGGTACGCCCATAGGAAACTTGGGGGACCTGAGCTTCCGGGCGGCGGAAATTCTCAAATCCGCCGATCTTGTGGCCTGCGAGGATACCCGGCGGACACTCAAACTGCTCAATCACTTAGGTATACGGAAGCCCCTGCTTTCCTGCAGGGCCCAAAACGAGGAGGCCGCCGCTGCCAGGGTGATTGCGGCCCTTGAGGGAGGCAAAACCGCGGCCTATACCAGTGATGCCGGTACCCCGGCCTTAAGCGATCCCGGCCGGGTGCTGGCGGGGCGGGCGGCGGCGGCGGGGCATGACGTTATTCCCATACCGGGGGCTTCGGCCTTTACCGCCCTGGTCAGCGTAGCCGGGGCGGCGGATAAAACGGTGATCTTTGAGGGTTTCCTGTCCCCCAAGCCGGGCAGAAGAAGGTCGCGGCTTAAGGAACTCCTTGCCACAGGCTGGGCCTTTGTGATCTACGAATCTCCCTTCAGGATACTCAAACTTTTGGAGGAATTAGCCGATCTTGATAATGAAAGGTATTTGTGCCTGGGCAGGGAAATGACCAAGCTCCATGAGGAATATTTACGCGGTTCCCCTTCGGAAATCGGCGCGAATTTGAACAAAAAGGAGCGTCAGATCGGGGAATTTGCCCTTTTTGTATCTGGTCATAAACACAAATAAGGTTTAAACTATTTAGTAAAGAATGCCGATATATAGAAGAAGGTAGGGTATGAGTATGACTATCGACAGGATAAATCCCCTGGAGCCCATCCAGCCCGGTAAAAAAACCGGCCGGAACGGGCAGGTTGAACGGGGTAAAGGATCCGATTCCATTTCTCTTTCTTCAGAGGCGGTAGAAAAGGCCGAATTGTACCGCGCCATGGAACTTGTATCCGCCGCGTCCGACGTAAGGGCGGAGCGTATCGCCGAACTCAAAGAAAAAATAAACGATCCGTCGTATATCAATGATACCCTCATCACGGCCACGGCCGACAAGATCATGGACGTTTTCGGCCTGTAAAACTCCCGTCCTTGCCGGTATTCTATAAACACAGTAAAAAAGGGGAAACGATGGTTACATACTCGGCGATTGTCCGGGCATGCACAAGCTTTTCCCGCAGGGCCCCGCCGCCCGCAAGTCCCGGCATACCCATAGCTCCCCTGGTATAGGCGCAGAATTGCTTGCGCATTTCCAGACAGGCGCTTTTTTCCCCCAAATCGCCGGCTAATAATTCCAGATGGCGCAGCCCCATTCTAAGCCGTTCCCTGTTCAAATGTTCCGGGGCGGCGGCGTATGAGCCGCCCCGGAACAGGGCCTTTGCAGCGCCGAATATGGGGGGATTTCCCTGCGCTCCCCGGGCGAACATGAGGGCGGCGCACCCCGTTTCCCTGAACATACGTTCCGCGTCTTCCGGGGTAAAAAGATCCCCCGAGCCCGCCACGGGTACGGAGAGGCGGGATGCCAAATCGGCTATATGGGACCAGTCGCTGGTTCCGCCGTAGCCCTGGGAACGGGTCCGGGGATGAAGGGTGATCATGGCGGCCCCCGCCTCAACGGCGCTGCGGGCGCACTGGGCATAGTTGATGGAAGCGGCGTCCCAGCCTGATCGCATCTTAACCGTAACGGGAACATCGCCCAGGTATTTCCGGCTTGCGGTAACCATGGCCCCGGCAATACGGCCCAGCAGGGCCGGGTTCCGCATCAGCGCGGAACCGGCCCCGCTTTTTACCACCTTGGGAACGGGGCAGCCCGCGTTAAGATCCACAGCGTCGGGCCTCAGCGGGGCCAGGAGGGCGCAGGCCCTGCCCAGGGTTTCGGGGCTGCCGCCGAAAAGCTGGACCGCGTAACGTTTTTCCGAAACGCCCCGCCGCAGAAGGGCCGCCGCCGCGGGGGCCCTGTCCCCCGCCACGCCCAGGCCGTACTGTTCCGGCCTGCGGGTTACCGCTTCGGCGGAGACCAGTTCGGTAAAGCAAAGATCCGCCCCCGCTTCGGCGCAGATCGAGCGGAAGGCCCTGTCGGTAAAACCCGCCACAGGAGCGAGGAAGAGGTTCCCCGGCAGTTCCAGGGAGCCTATGGTCAGCGGATGGTACAGCGGGGAAGAACGGTCCATTACCCCTTATTCATTGGCTAAGCCGAAGAAACGGTTGGAATTCTCCCAAAGCTGGGCGGCCAGCTCTTCTTCGTCCATATCCATCATTTCGGCCATGGAGGCGGCGGTCATGGGGAGGTATTTGGGCATATTCCGTTTGCCCCGGTATTCCGCAGGAACCATGAAGGGACTTTCGGATTCGATCAGAATACGGTCCGGAGGCAGTACCGCCAGGGTTTCGTGAAGGTTCCGGGCGTTGCGGTAGGTCAAATTCCCCGCAAAGGAAAAGTAAAGGTTAAGTTCCAGGGCCTTTTCGGCATATTGGGCGTCCTCCGAATAACAGTGGAGTATACCCCCCTTGGGGGGAAGCCTGTCCCTGAGTATATCCAGCACATCGTGCCCGGCGTCGCGGTTGTGAATAATAACCGGCATGTTGAGCTTTGTCGCCAGGTCCAGCTGCGTGATAAAAAGCTCAATCTGGGAATTTTTATCCCCGAATTTCCGGTAATAATCCAGGCCTATCTCCCCTATGGCGATCACCCGGGGCAGTTGAACGCTCCTTTCGATGGTTTCAATCCAGTTTTTACCGGGATTCTGAACTTCCGAAGGGGAAACGCCTACGGCGTGATACACATTTACCGCCGACTTGAGGTTCTCATACACGGTACTAAAGTCGTGGAGGCTGTTACAGATCGACACCAGCCGGGCCACCTGGGCCTGACGGGCTTCCTGTATAACAATAAGCTGCTCAATAGGGTCATCGACAATGAGCCCTATGTGGGCGTGAGTATCAAAATATTGCATAGCTTAATCCGTTAGATTAGATTTTTTTCCAAACTGGCTATTAGGCCGCTTAAAATACTAACACAATAAGAAGGGTAAGTCAAGGAAAAGACAGAAAAGATTATAAAAGAAGGTAAAAAACAGCCCCCGGACGCCGGAAACGGCCCTGGGCAGGTTATTTATGTCATATCGGACCTGCTTTTTTTCAAAAAAGAGCTTCTATAAGCCTGTGATAGGGACGAAAAATAATATAGGACAAAAAAACAAAATTATAAAAAACCAAAAGGGGGAAAACATGATTAGACTTGTTCTTGCAGATAGTCATGAAGAGTACCGCGGCAGCCTTTTTAACTGTCTATCCCGCCAGAAAGATTTTGAACTCATAGGCCTTGGAAAAGACGGCTACGAAGCAATCAGGCTTACTGAAAATCTTAAACCCGATGTTACTCTGCTGGATATGGATCTGCCTCCCCTGGGGGGCATCCAGTTGGCGGAGCTGCTTACAAAAAAATGCACAACAATGGCGGTGATCATCCTAAATTCCGGGGAAGGGGAGCGTCTCCTGGGCTTTAACGGCTGTATCGCGGGGTACCTGAACAAAACAACCGGTCCGGAACTGCTCTATGACGCAATCCGCACGGTTTATCACGGCGGCAGGCTTATTACCCCCGGACTGGCGGAACAGATAGACAGGGTCATGTTACGGAAGGGTTATCCCATTCTGCTCAAGGACCGTGAATACCAATACGGCCCGGAGCCCGTAAAAGCAAGAAAGGAAATTCCCCCTAACATTTCCCGCAAGGAGCTGGAAATTATGGGCTGCATAGGCCGGGGTCTGACCAACCGGGAGATTGCGGAGAAACTCAGACTCAGGGAAGGGACCGTACGGAATTACATCTCCGTGTTGCTGCAAAAAACAGGCCTCCACCACCGAACCCAGGTGGCGATCTATGCGCTTAAACACGGCCTGGCAAAATCAGCCCCCGGTTGAAAAGGTCCTGCGGTAGGCCGTGGGAGAAAGGCCGGTACATTTTTTGAAGATCCGCGAAAAATGAAAGGGATTTTCAAAGCCGAAATGTTCCGCCACGGACTGCACGGAAAGGCAGCCCTCCGAAAAATAGGAAGATGCCGCTTCTATCTTGAGGCGGGTAAAATACTGAAAGGGAGTTATCCCCAGGCGGCGGTGAAAAAGGCGGATAAAGTGTTCTTCCGACAGGCCCAGTTCTTCCGCAAGATCCGCCACATTGAGTTTTTCCCGCAGGGAGTTTTCCATCAGCGCCAGCCCCCGGTTCACATAGGATCCGGGATCATGGTCATAACGCTCCAGTTGTTCCTGGCTGTGTTTTTCGCCGGTTTTTCCGCACCAGCGGAAGAGGAGGCTCAGCAGTAAATACTCCGCGGAACGCTGTTTTTCCGGGGTCCTTTCTTTGGCAAGCCGGTAAAGATCCTCAATTAAAAAACGTTCCCGCCCTTCAATGGGGATGGGACCGGAAACGCCCTCCATAAGGGAAAGCAAATCCCGGTCCGCGCCGGGGGCCGTCTGATCTTTACCGCCTTCACCGGGTTCAAAAAGCACCGCATAGTAGCTGATGGGTTTCCGTACCGCGCCGGGCAGTATCGAATGGAATTCCCGTGGTTTGGTTATAAAGAGGCTGTTTCCCCCGATATGGTATTTGGAGCGGTTCAGGAGAAACTCACCGCTTCCCTCCAGAAAGAGGTGCAGTTCGTAATCCGCCGTATCATGGGTATGGTAGCGCCCGTGCCAGGCAAGTTTATCCCCCCCCACAAATTTATACACATGGACCGCATCCTTAATAATCATGATTCCAAAATATCAATAATAGATATGGATTGTCAATATTGGTTATGGCGGAAAAAAAAGAAGGGCGGTATGCTGAAACCCTAAGGAGTATCGCCGTGAAAACCCTCTGCGGAATTGACCTGGGAACCCAGAGCTGTAAAGTGGTTCTCTACGATTACGAAAATAAAAAGATTGCCGCCTCCGCCCAAGCGCCGGTGGATATGATCACGGGAGACGACGGCGCCAGGGAACAAAAGGCCGAATGGTTTTACAGCGCCCTGAAAGCTTGCTTTGCCGGCCTGGAAGAGGCCGCTAAGGGTACCATTCAAGCCCTGGGGGTTTCGGGGCAGCAGCATGGTTTTGTACCCCTGGACGGCGAAGGAAAGCCCCTCTATAACGTAAAACTCTGGTGTGATACGTCTACCGCCGCGGAATGTGAGGAACTGAGCGCGGCCGCCGGGGGCGAGGACAGGATCATCGCCGAGGCGGGGCTTCCCATGCGGGTAGGTTATACCGCCCCCAAGGTACTCTGGCTAAAAAAGCATAGACCCGAAGCCTTCGGCGGACTTGCCCATATACTCCTTCCCCACGATTATATTAACTTCCTCCTGACCGGGGAATATACGGCGGAATACGGCGACGCTTCGGGTACCGCCCTGTTTAATGTACGCAGCCGTGTATGGTCGGAGAAGATCTGCGGCCTTATTGATCCAAAAGTGATAGGCTGCCTTCCCAGACTGATTAGGCCCGAAGAGCCCTCGGGAAGGGTATCCCCCGGGGCCGCCGCGGAATTCGGCATACCCGCGGGGGTCCCCGTGGCGGCCGGAGGGGGGGACAATATGATGGGGGCCGTAGGAACCGGTACGGTAGAGGACGGCTTCCTTACCATGAGCCTGGGAACCTCCGGCACCCTCTACGGCTATTCCGATACGCCGGTAATCGATCCCTCCGGGGACCTGGCGGCCTTTTGTTCTTCCACCGGGGGCTGGCTGCCCCTGCTCTGTACGATGAACTGTACCGTGGCAAGCGAGGAATTCCGCCGCCTCTTCGGCCTTGACGTAAAGGCCTTTGACGCGGAGGCGGAAAAGGCGCCCATCGGTTCCGGCGGCATGGTGCTGCTGCCCTTCTTTAACGGCGAACGTACGCCGAACCTCCCCAACGGCAGGGCCGGCCTTAACGGCATTACCCCGGCAAACTTCACCCGGGAGAATATCGCCCGGGCGGCCCTTGAGTCGGCCATATTCGGTATGCGTATAGGTATGGAAGGCTTTAATAAGCTGGGTTTCCAGGCGAAGGAAATCAGGCTCATAGGCGGCGGGGCAAAAAGTCCCCTTTGGCAGAACATTGCCGCCAATGTGCTAAAGCTTCCCGTAAGGGTTCCCTCGGGGGGCGAGGCGGCGGCCTTGGGCGGGGCTCTTCAAGCCCTGTGGTGCCTTGCCAATGCGGGCGCTTTACCGGACCAGAGCAGATCCATAGCCGATCTGGCCGATCAGCATGTGGTTCTCGAGGGCCCCCTGGTGGAGCCCGAGCCCAAGGCCCAGGAAGCCTACGAGGAAGCCTACGGAATTTATTCCAGGTATCTGGAGGCGTTAAGCCCATTATACAAATAGGCCGCTTAGGCCCGGATAACATTTTAAGGAGAGTGAAATGGCGGATTACTATGTCGGAAACAAAGAATATTTTCCCAAGATAGGGAAAATAAAGTACGAAGGACCTAAGAGCGGCGATCCCCTGTCTTTTAAGTACTATAACCCCGATAAACTTGTGGGCAAAAAAAAGATGAAGGACCATCTCCGTTTTGCCGTCGCCTATTGGCACAGCTTCTGCGCTGACGGTACGGACCCCTTCGGCGCGGCCACCCATCAGCATCCCTGGACGGCGGACGCCAAGGACCCCATGGAAGGGGCGGAACATAAACTGGATGCGGCCTTTGAATTCTTTACCAAACTGGGGGCCTCTTTTTACTGTTTCCATGACAGGGACATGGCCCCCGAAGGGGAAAGTCCCGCGGAAAGTGAAAAAAACCTCCAAATAATGACGGCCAGGGCGAAGAAACTCCAAAAAGCCACGGGGGTTAAGCTTTTGTGGGGTACGGCGAATCTTTTCAGTAATCCCCGCTTTATGAACGGCGCGGCCTCCAATCCCGAATTCGGCGTGCTGGCCCTTGCGGCAAACCAGGTTAAGGCGGCCATAGACGCAACCATCGAGCTGGGCGGCCAGGGTTATACCTTCTGGGGCGGCCGCGAAGGTTATATGAGCCTGCTCAACACGGACCTCAAGCGGGAAAAGGACCACCTGGGCCGTTTCTTCGGCCTTGCCCGGGACTATGCCCGCCAACAGGGTTTTAAGGGGGCCTTCTATATTGAACCCAAACCCATGGAACCCACCAAGCATCAGTACGATTTTGACGTGGAAACCGTGGCCCTCTTCCTTAAAACCTACGGCCTGGACAAGGACTTTAAGGTGAATATTGAAGCAAACCACGCCGAACTTGCGGGCCACGATTTCTTCCATGAACTGGAAACCGCGGCGGCCCTGGGTATCTTCGGTTCCGTGGACGCCAACCGGGGGGATTTTATCAACGGCTGGGATACGGATCAGTTCCCCTGGAGTTACTATGAAACCGCCCTGGCCATGTACGCCATACTCAAAGCCGGGGGCTTTACCACCGGGGGGTTGAACTTTGACGCCAAAATACGGCGCAACTCGGTAGACCCGGCGGATCTCTTCATCGCCCATATCGGCGGAATGGATGCCTTTGCGGTGGGCCTTGAAATCGCCGACAGGATCATCAAAGACGGGGTGATCCCCGGCTTTGTAAAGAAACGCTACGCCTCCTTTAGTTCCGGCGACGGGGCAAAGTTCGAGAAGGGCCAGCTTGCCTTTACCGATCTGGCAAAGCTGGGCGGTGAAAAGTACGGCAGACTGGGTATCAGCTCGGGCAAACAGGAATACCTTGAGAATGTACTGAATCAGTACCTCCTCGGTCTGTGATAAAACAGGAGGAACAAATGGCTATAGCGGCGTTAATTTTGGGGATTATTTCCCTTAACTTCGGGTTTGTTTTCTGGGCTTGGCCCGCGGCGTTAACGGGGATTATCTTGGGCATACTCGCTTTGGTTTTCGGGATTATTGCCAAAAACGACCCTTCCCATCCCAATATGGCCACGGCGGGACGCAGGCTTGGCATCGCCGGAATCATAGCCGGCTCCGTTGCCTTTGTGATCAGCATAGCCGTATCAAACGCCGTATCGAACCTTTGGGAGGAACTGTCGGATACCTTTCTTGAGTCGATGATTATTTAACGGAGCCGCGGGCTTTTGATCATTCTTATGGGGCCGAAACATTCGGGCAAAACCAGCGCGGGTAAAGAGCTTGCCCGCCGCGGGGTTCTGCCCTTTGTTGATTTGGACGCCCTTATAGAGGAGCGGTGCGGAAAAAGCCCCCGGGATTTGTACCTTGAGGGGCCGGAGCTTTTCCGCCGTAAGGAGGCGGAAGCCCTGGAAGCGGTCCTCAATGCGGACGCGGGCGGACAATCCCGCCGGGAAAACGGCGTACTTGCCCTGGGGGGGGGTATCATTGATAACCCCGCCGCCATGAAGCTGCTGGGGCGGTACCGGGCGGATACGGTCTATTTGGCCCTTTCCGCCGAAACCGCCTGGGGCCGTATTTTCCGGGAGGAACTTCCCCCCTTTCTGGCGGGGGAAAATCCCCGTGAACGGCACCGTCTGCTCCACCAGCGCCGGGCCGGGGCATACCGCGCTTTTGCCGCCCTCAGTGTCGAAGCGGAGGGGAAAAGCCCCGGCGTAATCGCCGGGGAGATTTTGTCCGCGGGCGGGTCTCATGAGCTTTAAAAATTGATAAGTTGAAAAATTGACAATGCAAAAAATTGTGTTATATTGTTCAATATGAACAAGGCCTGTTTATTTTCGACTATTTTACAAAACATAAACGAGGGAATTTTTGCTCTGGATATGCAGTACCGTATTGTTTACAGTAATCCCCAGGGGGCGCGTATGTGCGCTTCTTCGGAAAGGTCAATCGCAGGGAGGCCCGCCGCGCAGGTATTCAGCCTGTTTGACGGAAAAACCCTTAGTAATATTCTGAAAAAAAAACTCCTTCCGGGCAGGTGTTTTGATTTTAAGGACGCCGTATTTAAGGCCGGGGGAAATAACCTTATCGTGGACGGTTCCATAACGGCCCTTAGCGCCGGGGGAAGCGCCGGACACCAGCCCGGCGGGGGCTATGTGATTATAACCAGGGATGTGAGCGAAAAGAAAAAACTTCACGCCTATTTGGATTATCAGGTAAGCCATGATACCCTTACGGGGCTTCCCAACAGGGAAGGCTTTGTGGTACGCCTTGATGATCTGCTGGATACGGTCAAGAGATCCGGGGGGGTCCACAGCTTGATGCAGATCAACATCGATAATTTTAAGCGCGTCACCGACGAATCAGGCAGGGCGGGGGCCAACGCGGTATTGATCCAGTTTGCCGAAATGCTGAAATCCCTGGCGGGCATGAAGGATATTCCGGCCCGGCTGTCCAGTGATATATTTGCCCTGCTCTATAACAGCGGCGGCTCCGGCGAGGCCGCCGCCCTGTCCGAGCGCATACACGAAACAGTTAAAAATTATAAATTTGCCTATGACGGAAAGATCTATCCCTTAACGGTCAGTATAGGCATAGTTCCGATCACCAAAAAAGCCGCCTTTGCCGAAGGGCTGCTTGCCGAAGCGGAGAGGATCTGCGCCGCCGCCAAAAAGATAGGCGGAGATACTACCGCCGCGGCCTAGCACCTGGAAAACACTAAAGAGATTGATAATTCCCCCCGCCTGGAAAGTACACGTGAGCCGGCGAACGTGTTAATCCGGTAATGGTAACACGGCGCAGGCCCGGTGAAAGTAACGATACCCGGTAAAAGTCAAAGGGCCGCCCGGTAAATTTCCTCAGCTCCTTTTCTTTCAGGGGATAGCGAGTACAGGGGGGGACAGGCCCTTACTTTGCCCGCTTTTCGCTGTTGGTTTTTCCCGGCGTGGCGGAACTTGAGGCGGTAACATACCAGTCCGCCGCTCCGTTGGTATCGGCTTTCGTTTCGTCACGGCAAATGGTGGCGGTGGCGGTGGTCTTATCGGCATTCACCGGATCGCCGTTCCACGCTCCCTGGGCCCTCATGTTTTCCGCCGCCCTCTCCACGTTGTCCCTGGCGGCGCTGTCCTTTGAACTTAGAGTCGAGTCGTGTATCAACACCCCCTCAAGTATACGGTCGTCCTGATCCATAAGATAAAAGGCGTTGACGCTGTGGAGTTTAACTTCCCTGTCCGTCCAGAAATCACGGGCGTCAGGCGCCGCGTCGGCACCTCCCGAAGCGGCGAGCCTGCCGTCCGTTTCATTCACCCCCCCTTCCCTGTTCCGGGTATGAAGTACAATATATTCCCCCGCCTTGACTTCCGCCGGGGGAAATTCCCAAAGGGGTTCGCCGCCTTTTTCAAAGGCGGCGAAAAGACGGAGAGCCCCCAGGCTGCCTGAGCTGAGGGCTTTGATCTCAATGAATTCAGCCCTCAGCTTACCCCCTGAATTGCTGTAATCGGTACGGATTTCATTGATCACCAGGTCCGGCGGCCGGGTATTTCTGGTCCTGAAGGGGAAGAGTACGTTGAGGGTATTGCCCTTTTCATCTTCCACAAGAAGATCCGCCGTAACTTTTTCGCCCCCCGGAAGCTCCGTCTTGATGCGCAGGGTAAGCGTTTCCCCAGCGCCGAGCAGTTCCGTTTCCAGGGGCGGTTCAAAGTACATGGACAGGACCTTTACCGGGGTGGAAAAATAGAATTGTATATCCCCCCCGGCGACGGCTTTACAGCCCTGAAAAACCGGCGAAGCGGCGCTTGAGGCCATAAGCTGCTGCAGCGCGGTTTCGGTGGAACAGGAGCAGGCGGCAAGGACGCCCAGCATAAGGATACCCTGTACAAGGACGCGGGGCATAAGGATGCGGAGCATCCGGATAGTCGCCGCCGGTATCCAAATAAAAAACCCTTGTTTCATGATTACCTCCGTCTCGTAAGAGGGGTCCGGGGAGGGCGGCGCTTTAATAAAATGAAAAAAAACGTTAATTAGATACGGAGGGTTTCCACCATGTAGCGTATGTCGGCGCTGCCCGCGGGATTCGTCTTCTTCATCTCAATCACAAATACCATCGCTCCGTCACGGGGGGCTGTTATAACCTTCCGTATGCGGTAGGAGACGACATTGGGCCGCTTGATCTGGGGATTCCCGACCCTATAGCTTTTGCCGCCGGATCTTTCAAGGGAAATGTGAAAGGAAGATTTTGCGCCGTAGGTTTCGGTAGCGGCGGAAAGGACGGCCTTAAAGGAGACCCCCTTTTCAAAATCCCTGAATTCTATGGTTTCGCCGCCGGGGGGGAAGACGCCGTTTTCCAGGGAAATATAAAGGGGCTGCCCCTGACGGAGGAAGCTGATCCCGTGGCGTTCCGCCAGGGCCGCGTTCCGGGCAATAAGCCGGTACAGGGCGCCGGAACCGTTCTGGCCCGCCGTTACGGGGCTGTCGTGGACATAGGAGATTTTACCGCCGGGAACAAAGGCATTTGCCGGTACATCGATCACGTACAGTTCGGCCCAGGGCTTGAGGGTCCCCGACTGGACTCCGTATTGGGCGAACATATAGATTCTGCCGTCGGGTGAAAATCCCAGATCCACGAAAACGGCCGTATCACCCGCCCACAGAAGGGTTCCCGCAAGGATCAATGCGATAATCAGAAAGAACACCCGTTTGTTCATGCGACGATCTCCTTTTTTTAATATCGGACTTTTCATGCCGGCCCTTAAACGCTATGCTTTAATCATGACCCTGTCCCAGAGAAACAACTGTATTAAAGGGGGGATACTGGTTTCTTTCATCTGCCTTTGTACGATCCTCCTGCTAATACAAAGGCTTCTGCCCCTGTACCCTTCCCTGACGGCGGCGGCGGTACAGAGGCCGCCGGGCCTTATTCCCGCCCTGGGGGCCCGCTTTTTTTCGCCCGTACCCCAGGCGCCCCTGGCTGCCATGACCGCCATGGTCCTCTGCGCCCTGATTGTGCCGGTGCTGATCTACTTTTTCTTTGAAAAAACCCAGTCGGCGGAAATCACCTTTTTTACCCTGTTTGTCCTGTCCTTTGTGTTTGAAACCCTGCGGCTCCTGGTGCCCCTCCGGGCGCTCTACGATTTTCCCATGTTCCTGCCGGTCCTGGGGACCAGGATACTCCTCTCGGGCCGTTTTTTCGGCGCCCTGTCCTTTTTTGCCTCCAGCGTTTACGCTGCGGGTTTAAACCTCCAAAAACAGGGAAATATCATCTTCGGTATCGTTATCATCACCCTCATTATTTTCCTGGGGCTTCCCGTGGACGGCATGGCCTGGGATACCAGTTTGACGATGATTTCAGGGTATTCCTTCGAATTCCGCATGGCCGAAGCGGGGATTTTGTTCCTGGCTGTGATCAGTTTTCTCGCCGGGGTCTATATACGCGGAACCAGGGAGTACCTCTACATCGCCCTGGGGGCCCTGCTTGTTTCCCTGGGGCGGAGTTTCCTTATCGGCGCCGATTCCTGGGCCCTGTCCCTTTCCGGACTTATTATACTTGCCGCCGGAACCTGGTTTATCACCACGAGGCTGCACCAGGTCTATATGTGGCTGTAATTTCAAATAGTTTTGGGACAGGCCGGTTAAACGGTCAGAAACAGTACCGCAAAGCCCGTAACCAGGGGGATGATCACGTTGTCCCAGTCCCGCAGGGGAAGGGCCTCCACGGGGACGGTAAAGGCCGCCGCTATCAGGGCGGTACGGA
>JAISRD010000103.1 GCA_031273835.1 Treponema sp.
GGCGAACAGTCCAAGACGATTTCCACGGTCCTCAAGAAGATCAAAGACTCCATCGACAAGATCACCCGTTCCACCGACAGCGTCCTTAATAAATTTGAGGCCATCGACGGCGGGGTCAGGATCGTGTCCGATCAGGAAGAGAGCATACGCAACGCCATGGAAGAACAGGGCGAGGGGAGCCAGCAAATCCTGGAGGCCATAAGCCAGTTGAACGAAGAAACCCTTATGGTAAAGAGGGGTTCTGAAGAGATGCTTGAGGGGAGTAAGCAGATCAGCCAGGAAAGCCGGAACCTGGGACTGGTAACGGAGGAGATCTCCAACGGGATGAACGAGATGTCCGCCGGGGCCGACCAGATCAACGTGGCGGTGAACCGGGTAAGCGCCATCAGCGGTGAGAACAAAGACAACATTTATATACTGGTCCGGGAGGTAACGAAGTTCAAGGTGGAATAACCGGCCGGCTTCGGCGTTTTCTTATGAAACAAGGCAAAACGGTAATGGGGGCCCTTACCCTCATGGTGGCGGCCCTGCTGTCCGTATGGTCTGTGGTTATCTTAAATTTGGAAGGGCCTCTATTGACAAATTTTCCGTAGCTGCTACAATATTCCCATGCTTAGGCCAACGGCAGACATAAACGCGGACTCCCAGCTCCCAGCTCCCAGCTCCCAGCTCCCAGCTCCCAGCTCCCAGCTCCCAGCTCATATTATACACAGAAGCGGCTTGAGCGTCTACTAAACAGATCACTTAACACCACGTTTTTTTATCAAATTTCCTCGTTTTGGGGTAAAAATACCCTCCCGTCCCGCCGGAACGCCGTAAAGTCTTTAGACTTTACTTCCCAGTCTTTAGACTGCGCCTCCCAGTCTTTAGACTGCGCCTCCCAGTCTTTAGACTGGGCCTCTCAGTCTTTAGACTGCGCCTCCCAGTCTTTAGACTACGCCCCGCAGTCTTTAGACTACGCCTCCCAGTCTTTAGACTACGCTCCGCAGTCTTTAGACTGCGCCTCCCAGTCTTTAGACTGCGCCTCCCAGTCTTTAGACTACGCTCCGCAGTCTTTAGACTGCGCCTCTCCCCCTCAGAATAATACCGCGCCCGGGCGCGGGAAAATAACATTTGAAATTACTCAAGGAGGTATGAACCATGAGTCAAACCACGGGTCAAAGAAGCGACTGGCTGCCGGCCGGCCGGGAAGGGCAGTTGGAAATGTGCCGGGACTGGATCAGGATACTGACCGCCGAACAGCGCACGGCCTGGGGTATCCCCGCCGACAGGTTTAGCGCCCTGGGAATCGCCTATTCCGAGGCGAAGGTACTGTTTGAAAAAGCCATGAGCTCCGAGCGGACGGCGGTCATCACCGCCCAGTGCCAGGAGGCTTTCAAGGTTTTGACGGACACCATGCGGGACTTTAAGAAGCGCTATTTCCTCTCCCCGCCCCTTCTGGACGCGGACTACGTGAGCCTGGGGCTCAAGATTCCCGACCACACCCCCAGCCCCATCGGGCCGCCCACGGCGCAGGTTACCCTTGAGACTTCCCTGGCGGGGAGGCATGAGCTGGGTATCAAGATCGTCTACCTGACCGGCAGCCCCGACGACAGGGCCAACAAGGGCTACCGTATCTGGTACAGCGTTATCGCCCAAGGGGAGGCGTCCCCGGCGGACCCCGAGGAGCTGCGTAAGTCCTTCTACACCAAACGGAAAAAGGACCGTATGGAATTCGAGTACGGGGACAGCGGGAAGACCGCGTGGTTTGCCGTGCAGGTAGAAAACGACGGCAAGAAGGGCCCCTGGGGGCCTTTGGTTTCCGCGTTGATACCGTAGGAAGAGAAGATGAAGAGGAACCACGAAAGGACACGAAAGAGAAGAAGCGTTCTAACAAAAACTTCGTGTACTTTGTGCCCCTTGTGGTTAAAAATTCAGGAGTTATGCAATCAGCGGATTGCTTGAATAAGGAGTTAATTATGAAGACAAGACAAATTCAGTCTGTAATGGCGGTTCTGGTTCTGCTGGCGGCCCTGGGGGGCTGTTCCAATCCGGCGGGGGGTGATCCCGGCGGAGGCGGCGGCGGCGCCGATATAACGGTTGGAAACCAGGACCTGGCAGCATACCTTGCCGGCCTTCCAGCCAACAACGCCGCAACCCCGCATGTCGTGGCGCTGGATTCCTCGGTTATTATCGACACCGGGGACACCAGCGCAAATAACGTGTGGAATACGATCAACTCCGTGGTAAAGGAGGCCCAAAAGTATGTAACGCTTGACCTGAGCGCGTGTTCCGCCGTGAATAATACTATAACAAGTCGTGATCTTGGTGATGGTATCAGCGACATGAATGTCATTATGGGCAACGAGTATATCAAAGGCATTATCCTGCCTGACAGCCTTACCAGCATTGGGGATTACGCTTTTCGCGAATGCAACGAGCTTACCAGTATAACGATACCCTCCGGCGTTACCAGCATTGGAGAAGAAGCTTTTTATAATTGCACCGGGCTTACCAGCATAACGATACCCTCCGGCGTTACCAGCATTGGGGATGGCGCTTTTTATTATTGCAGAGGGCTTACCAGCATAACGATACCCTCCGGCGTTACCAGCATTGGGAAGTGGGCTTTTCGCGAATGCAGTGGGCTTACCAGCATAACGATAACGATACCCTCCGGCGTTACCAGCATTGGGGATAGCGCTTTTGAGGGTTGCACCGAGCTTACCAGCATAGAGATACCCTCCGGCGTTACCAGCATTGGGGATGGCGCTTTTGCCTCCACCGGGCTTACCAGTATAACGATACCCTCCAGCGTTACCAGCATTGGGGATAGCGCTTTTGCCTCCACCGATTTTACCAGCGTAACGATACCCTCCGGCGTTACCAGCATTGGGGATTACGCTTTTTATAATTGCACCGATCTTACCAGCGTAACGATACCCTCCAGCGTTACCAGCATTGGGGCTAGGGCTTTTTTTAATTGCCCCAAGCTTAACAGGGTAACGATGCTGTCCACCGCTACCACCATTGCGGAAGACAACGCTTTCCCCCCATATAACAGTAACTTCAGGAACGCCTACACCAGCGGCGGCGCCGGCACCTACGCGCTGTCCGGATCTACCTGGTCAAAGGAGCCGTAGTAACACTTTCACCCCGCCGGTTTGTCCGGCGGGTTTTTTTATGGAGGGATAATCCTATGGAAGCAATAACCGCCATCGACATCCTGAGCCTTGCGGTGTCGGCGGCAAGCCTCATCGTCATGGTAGTCGGTCTCCGGCTGGGTAAGAAAGCCCTGTTCAAAAGCGAAACCCTCTACGGCGAAGAAGCCCTTGACCGTTTCCGGAAAATAGAGCGCTCCCTGCAAAACGAGCGGCTTGAGGGAAGCTACCGCTTTGCCGGCAGAAACACAACCATAATTCCCCGCTTGGAAATAGAACGCCTGCGCTATAACAGGCAAACCATGCCCCCCGAGCGGAAAGGCTATTCCCAAACTCTCAGATTTGTCAGCAAAGACGATTCAACCGGCGAAACATGGGAAAAAGTCTGGCTCTTAAAATGAAGGCGCTCATCGGCGGCGGCGCTTACGCTGCGGACTGGTAACACAAACGGCGGGATCCTGCCACGGCAGGGTTCCGCTGTTTCGACTTCGCGGTTAAATATCCCCCGTATCTTTCCTTTCGTGTTTTTTTCGTGCCGTCCGTGGTTAAATATCTTTAATAGCCCCTGCGGGCGAAGCGCCGTTTCCGTATCCAGTTGGAGAAGGCGTAGAGGGTAAGCGCGATGGCGTGGGGCAGGCCCAGAAACAGGGTAACGGGGATTCCTTCCAAACCCTGGAGGCTGAGGCTTATACGTTCGGCCAGGGCGAAGATCAGGGCGGCGGCAAAGACCCCTCCGGCGCTGCGGAAACCCAGGTAGACCGCGGCAAGGCTTATCCAGCCCCTGCCGGCGGTTCCCCCCGGCGTATAAGCGCCGATGCGGAAGCAGAGGACCGCCCCGGCGATGACGGACAGAAAGGCCGCCGCAGCCCAGGCTCCTTCCCAGTAATGTCCCGGCCGCAGCCCCCGTTCCTTGGCGGCCTCCGGGGAAAGGCCCGAGGCGCGGAGCCTCATGCCCCAGGAGCTCTGTTTGATAAAGAGGGCGGCGGCGATGACGGCGAACCAGGAGAGGTAGACCGGAGCGGAACGGCCCGAGAGGAGGGGACCCAGCAGGGGGAGGTCCTGTATCAGGGGCAGCTCGATGCGCCCCGGGGTGTATATTTTAGGGCTCCGCAGTACCCCCTTGGTGCCGAACATGAGTACCGAAAGGGTGTCGGTAACGCCTCCGGCGGCTATGTTCAGCGCGAGCCCCGCGATGAAGGGATTGGCGCCGCTTTTACGGACCAGGCGGGCGAAGATCCAGCCCACTCCGGCGGCGGCGCAGGCGCTGAGGGCGGTTCCCAGAAAAAATGAGCCGGTCCGGCCGGCGGCTATCCACGCGAAGAAGGCCCCGGCGTTCATGAAACCTTCGATGAAGATCCCCAAAACCCCGGCAAGCTCGGTAAACAGGGCGCCGAGAGACGCGAGGATCAGCGGCGCCGCGGAGGTAAAGAGGCCGTCCATGAAAGCGTAGAAATCGTTCACCGCCGCCTCCCCGCCAAATAGCGGCTTCCGAAGGGAAGGGCCGCGAGGAACAGCGCCGCCGCCTGGATAAGGGAGGCGGTTTCAAACCCGAAGCCCGCCTGAAGCAGCGCCGAATCGGAACCGGCCTTGAGCCAGCCTAAGAAGAAAACCGCCTGCAGGAGGGCCAGGGGTTCGTTGCCGGCGATGAGGGCGGCGGCAATCGCCGTCCAGCCCAGGCCGCCGGAAAATCCCTGGTAGGTCATGCCGTAGGTTCCGGCGGCGGCGAAAAACCCCGTCAGCCCCGCCAGGGCGCCCGAAACGGCCATGCCGGGAATCCAGCTTTTTTCGGGGTTTATGCCCCCGAAAAGGGCGAGGGAAGGGATGGCCCCGCAGATACGGAAACGGTAACCCAGGGCGGTACGGTTCAGAAAGATATGCCCCGCCAGGACAAGAATAACGGCGAGGATGAAGGAAACGGACAGGGCCGAAGGGGGAAGCAGCCTGGGGAGCAGTCTGGAGGAAGAAAATTTTTCCGTGCCCAAAAGGTTCCCCTGGGGATTGCGGAGGGGCCCGGAGATAAGATAATCCCCCAGAGGGATAAGGGCCGCCGAGAGCAGGAAGGAAGTGATAAGCTCGTTTGCCCCGGTGGTCCTGCGGAGCAGTCCCGAAAAGCCCCCCATGATTCCCCCGGCCAGAAGGGCGGCGGAGGCCGCAAGCGTCAGGGCCGCCGGACCCGCCAGGGCCTCCGGGGTAAGGAGCAGGATCGCCGCTGCCGCGCAGCCCCCAAGGTAGATCTGCCCTTCGCCGCCCAGATTAAAACAGCCCCCCCGGAACGCAAAGGCGGCCCCCAGGGAGGCGGTAAGAAGCAGGGCCATGCCGTCCAGGGTATTCCCGAAAAACCAGGCGCTTGACCAGGGGCCGGTAAAAAAGACGGCCATACTTTTCAGAGGATTTTCCGCCATGGTCAAAATAAAAACCACCGGAATAAGCAGCGCCGCCGACAGGGGAATCAAAGCGCCCAGGGTCATGCCCCGGTAAATCGTCTTTCGCCGCTTCATAATCCGCCCACCATGGCCTTCCTCAGCCGTTCCCGGACCTCAGGTCCGTTTATGCCGGAACCGACGCAATCGGAAAAAAGGCCGTTCCGCAGGATCAGCACTTCGTCCGATACGGAAAGCAGGGTCTCGGCGTTGGTGGAAAAGAGCAGTATCCCCGTTCCGGCCCGGGCCCGCTCCCGGAGTAAAAGGCTGAATCTGTTCCAGTACCGGATATCAAGGCCCCTGCCCGGTTCGGCCAGTATCAAAAGGGGGGTATTTTCGGCGTATTCCCGCATCAATAAAATACGCTGGAGCTGTCCCCCCGAAAGGGACATAACCAGGCCCTTTACCGGATGGGGGACCCGGGCGTTTTTCATGATCCCCCCGGCGTATTTTTCAAGTTCCCCGCGTTTAAGGAAACCCCGCCGCTGAAGACGACGGTGGGCGTGAATGATAAGCAGGTCGCTGATGGGAAAGGGGGCGTAGGCCGCATTTTCAAACCTGGTTCCCAGATACGCTCCCCCCGCCCTGCGGAAAGCTCCGGTGCTTCTTTCCGGCATTTCCATTCCGTTGATCCGCATGGACCCCGACGATGGGATGTATCCCGCCGCGGCCAGTTCCAGGGTTTCAAGGCCGCTGTCCGTTACCCCGGCAATGCCGAGTATTTTACCCCGTTCCAGGCGGAGATCGATGCCGCGGATAATGGGGAGCCCCGGAACACGGACGGTAAAATCCTTTAATTCCAGCGCCGGGAGAAAGGCCCTTGTTTGGCCGGCCTCCGAAGGCGCCCGCCCGGTGGGCGTTTCCGGGGACCGCACCGTCCTCTCCGCCGCCGCCTTTCCCGCCGTGTTTAGCACCGCGGGTCCGGGGGAAATTTCCTTGAATTCAGATTCCCCGAAGATAAGGTCCCGCAGTTTTTTTCCGTCAAGCCCCTGTGGATCGAGGGACGCCGTGGTTTTCCCCCGGCGGAGTACGGTAATGCGGCCGGCGAGTTTGAGGGTTTCTTCAAGCTTATGGGAAATAAGAACCAGGCCCCTGCCCTCTTCTTTAAGTTTTTTGAACACTTCAAAGAGTCTCTCCGTTTCGTCCGGGGCAAGGACCGCCGCGGGCTCATCAAAAATAAGGTATTTTACATCCCTTAAAAGCAGGCCCAGTATGGCCGCTTTCTGCCCCTGGCTTACGCTAAGGCTTTCCGCGGAACTGTCCAGGGGAAGGCCGAAGTCCCAGCGTTCGTTCAGTTCCGCGGTTTTACGGCGCAGGGCTCCGCGCTTAACCCAGGGCCCCGAATGTACGGTCGATCCCAGGGCGCAGTTTTCCCATACGGTAAAACCGGGTACCAGATGGGAATGCTGGCGTACCATGCCTATACCCGCAGCGAGGGCCCGGGCGGGGGAGGCAAAGCGGACTTCTTTATTGTCGATGAATATGTGCCCCTTTCCGGGTTTTATATAACCCGCCAGGACATGCATCAGGGTGGACTTTCCGGCGCCGTTTTCTCCCAAAAGGGCGTGAATCTCCCCGCCGTTAAGATCAAAATCAACGCCGCTCAGGGCTTTAACGCCGTTGGAAGAAAAACGCTTTTCTATTCCCCTAAGCCGGATCATGGTATTACGGCATATCCAGTTTAAGCGATCCGCTGCGGATACGCTCTATCATGGCCGCCTGCCGTTCCCTGATTGGTGCGGAAACCGACGCCCGGTAATCAGGATCATCCTGAATAAAGTCCACATAGCCCTCTGCGACTCCGGCGGTTTCGGATGTACCGAAGGGAAGCTCCCCCCGGAGGTAACGGAGGGTAAGGCTGCGGGCCGCCTTGTCCTGGTACAGCACGGCGCTTCCCGCCACCGTTCCGGGCCGTATGTGGTAGCCGTTGATGTCGAACCAGATGACCTTGGTTCCCGAAAGACCGGCCGCCTGTACCACCCCCTCATTGGCCCCCCCGGCGATACAGAGTATTACCCGTATGCCTGAGTGAATCATATCCGCCGCAAGTTCCCCCGCTTTTGCCGCGTCGTACCAGTTGCCAACGATGCGGAAATCCACGGTGTATTGGGGATCAACGGCCCTTGCCCCTTCAAGATAACCGGGCAGTATGACGTTGTTCATTACCGGATATTCCTGGGCCGCTATAAGCCCGATGCGCCTGCCCGCGCTTGACCGGGCGGCGGCGGCAAGTTCCTCCGTTACCAGGGCGGCAAGATATCCCGCCATATAACCCTGTTCCCG
>JAISRD010000227.1 GCA_031273835.1 Treponema sp.
AGTATGCAGTAGGCGGCGGTCTTTGGATCCTGGATAAAGATGATCACCAGAATCGACGCGGCCATCACGGTTCCGTCCACCAGCGCCACCACCCCCCAGCCCAGGGCATTCCGTACCGCGCCGATGTCGTTAATCGCCCGGGCCATAAGATCGCCTATTTTATTTTTCTGGTAAAAATCATAGGACAGGGAAAGCAGGCGGGCAAAGAGGGTATCCCGCAGTTCCGCCTCTATGCGCCTTGACGAACCATGGATAAAGTAGCGCCACAGATAGCGGCCCGAGGATATCAGGACCATCACGGCCAGCATGGCGAGGCAGAGCCTTACCACGGCGGACAAGTCAAAATTCCCCAGGCTTATCAGATCCACCGCCTTCCTGATAAACTGGGGGATAAGAACCTGGGCGGCGTCTACCGTGATAAGGCATAAAAACCCCAGAATATACCGTACTCTGTACCGGTAAAGAAAGGGGGTGAGGGTACTGAATTCCCCCCAAAGGGATTTCCGCGTCACCCTTGCTTGGAGCTCCTTGCCCGCTTGATATCGGTTTCAAGTTTAGCGGACCAAATTTCCAGTTTTTTCTTAACCGTTTCCGTTCCTTCCCTTTCGCCCATGAGGACATGGATACGTTTAAGGGCGTTGAGGAAATTGATCCCCTGGTTAAAGTCGTCTATGCGGTTGGTGGATAATTCATATTTTTCCCGGTAACGGTCCGCCGCCTGGTTGAGCAGTTTCTTGATCATCCGCAAATGGTATACGGTGGGTTCATAATGGGGAGACCGGGGATCGGTGTTTGCCACGGCGTTTTTCAGATCGAGGATATTCTTCGCCGCCGCCGCAAAACGGCCCTCCAGTTCGACAAAGGACCATTTCCACTTGGTATTGTCGCCGTAGGCGTTTTCCAGCAGGTTTATGGCCAGCCCCATTTTCCTGACCAAAAGATAACGCGGGGCGGCCTCCAGGGAGGCAATCTCCGCGAGCTTGTTTTCATAATCCGCATAGGGGGCATCCACATAGTTGCTTACCACATGCTCCAGGTAGATTACGCTTTTATACAGCGATTTACGCCCCTCGTTGAGGATATTTTCCTCTTTTACCTTAAGCCGGGCCTGGCAGACCAGGTTGATAATGATCTGATAAGAAGCGAGGTTGAGCATCTCCTCGGCCAGGCTAAGGCGCTTAAAGGCCGCGTCGGCGGGGTCCTTCCTGATTGCCTGGAGGGTGTTTTTTTCGGTCTTTTCAATTTCGGCAATCGCCGTTTGATAGGGTTTGATCTTTTCCTGGTATTGGTTCCGTTCCGCGACGCTTATCTTTGCCATGTTAATCCCCGGATATTCCCCGCCTTGTACCGTATTTTGACAGTAAATCATCGGCATGTGCAAGGGCCGCCCCCCCCGCCGAATCCCCCGCCAGCATACGGGCTATTTCCTTACGCCTGTCCTCCGTGGAAAGGGGGGTAACAACGGTCTGGGTTCTGCCGCCGCCCTCTTTCTTTTCCACCCGGATATGATGATCCGCCCTTACCGCTATGCTCGCCAGGTGGGTGATGCAGAAAATCTGTTTGAATTCCCCTATCTTTTTTAGATATTCCCCCACCGCCAGGGCCACCTCGCCGCCTATACCCGTGTCAATTTCATCGAAAACCAGGGTTTCAAGGGGGTCCGCCGTCCCGCCTGTCAGGACGGTTTTGATCGCCAGCATCACCCGTGAAAGCTCCCCGCCGCTGGCTATGCGGGAAAGTTCCTTAAGGGGCTCCCCGGCATTGGCGGAAAAGAGAAATTCCACGTCGTCGGCCCCCCAGGGGCCGCAGATGAGGTTTCCGCCGGGCCCCTTACCCTTGGACTGTATGTTGACGGCAAAACGGGCCTTGGGCATGCCGAGTTTTTGTAAAATACCGTTGATCTGGGCGCCGAGCCTAGCCGCCGCTTCGTTCCGTCCGGCGCTTAGCTCCGCCGCCCTTCCGGCTATATCCCGTTCCAGGGCGGCAATCCCCCCCTTAAGCTTTTCCCGGTTTTCCTCGGTTTGGGAAAGGGCCTCGATTTCCTGTTCCGCCTGATCCTTATAGGCCAGTACCGCGTCCTCATCGGAAAGACCCTCCGCCGCCGCCTTGCCTGAGTACTTTTTCTTAAGCCGGAACAGGAGGCCCATGCGCTCCTCCACATCCTCGAGCCTTCCCGGTTCATAGGAAAGGCCTTCCCGGTAGGAACGCAGTTCCTCCGCCAGATCCTCCGCTTCGTAGTAAAGATCATCCATGCGCTTGGCGATCCCCGAAAGGCCCTCGGCGTCCAGGGCCGAGACGGCGTCCAGGGCCGCCCGAGTACGCCGGGCAAGGTTCAATACCGAAAGATCATCGTCAAACAGGGCCGCCGCCGCCGCCGCCTGCTGGCTGAGTTTTTCAAACGAGGCAAGCCGCTGGGCTTCCGCCTCAAGCTCCCTGGCCTCCCCCGGTTTGGGGGCCGCCTTGGTAATTTCATCCACCGCATAGGAAAGCAGCTCTATCCGGGCGTCCCTGTCCTTTTCGGAATTGACCGAAAATTCCAGGGCCTTTTTCTTTTCCGCCAGATCCAGAAAGATCCCGTTAAACTGATCCGCCCTCTCTTCAAGGCCCGCAAAACGGTCCAGGCAGCGGCGGTGCACATCCCTGCGCAGGAGGGATTCATGATCGTGCTGTCCGTGAAGATCAAAAAGCAGGGACATGAGCTCGCAGAGATCCGCCCTTGAAAGGGGCAGATTCTGCACATAGATGGAACTGCGGCCGGAACTTTTTATGGTACGGCGGACGATGATGACCCCCTCCTCGGTTTCAATATCCCGGGAAGCAAGCCACGCGCGGACCTCGGCGTTGGAAGGGGCCGTGGAAATGACCGCGGAAACACTGGCCTCTTCACAGCCGCTGCGTATCACATCGGCGCCGACCTTGGCACCCAGGAGAAAACTCAAGGCGCCCACGATGATCGATTTTCCCGCGCCGGTTTCCCCGGTAAGTATCGTAAGGCCCCCCCCGAAGGAAATGGAGAGATTGTCGATGAGGGCATAGTTCCGTATGGAAAGTTCCTCAAGCATCGCTGCCCCCTTCGTAACCGGCATGGGCGGTCCCGCCGGACCATGCCAGCTTTGTTCTAAGGGCCCGGTAAAAAACATCCCGGTCCGAGGCGATGAGCCCCGCCGTAAAGGGGGCCTTCCTGGCGATGATCCTGTCCCCGGGCTCCAGGGGGCAGGTGATCTGGCCGTCCACCGTAAGAAGTACGGAGCTGCGCTGTTCGCCCTCCACCAGGGCAATCACCCGTTCCCCCGAGGGTACCACCAGGGGGCGGTTTGAAAGGGTAAAGGGGCAGATGGGATTGATGATCACCGCGTCCATTTCTGGATCGACGATGGGACCCCCGGCGGCGACGGAATAGCCGGTTGAACCCGTGGGGGTGGCCACAATAAGCCCGTCGGCCCTGAACCGGCCTATGTCGATCTGTTTCCCCGGCGAAGTTTCGGCGCTTACCTCAAGCCGTATCAGCTTGGCAATACCCGACGCGGAGACCACCGCGTCATTGAGGCAGGAATGTACCAGCGGTTTTGCCCCCCCCCTTTCCACGCTTATCTCCAGCATGAGCCGCCGGGAAATTATCCCTGTCCCCGCCTCCCACCGTAAAAAGGTTTCTTCCCAGCCGCCGGGATGTACCGAGGCGATAAAACCCAGGGTGCCGAGATTTACCGGCATTATGGGCACCCCCAGGGGGGATACGGTTCTGGCGGCGTAGAGCACCGTGCCGTCCCCTCCCAAACTAAAGCTTATGTCGTATTCACCGGGATTACAGGGTTCCGTTTTACTGTCAAAGGAAAAAGAACGGACAAGGTAGCCCCGCCCGCCGAGGATCCGGGAAATTTCCCGTTCCAGGGACAGGGCGGCGGATTTTTTTTTGTTTACAAACAACAGGGCCCTTTTTTCTTCTGCCATACCGCTTTCCTTCTAAGGAAGTGTGGCGATCAGCTTTGCCACTTCCCCCGCCTGGGCCGCGCTGAGCCGTGGATACAGGGGAAAGAGCAGGGTCCGCAGGGCCAGGGAAGCGGCGCAGGGACACTGCACGGCGGGTATCAATCCGCTTCCCACGAGGCTCGACTCAAAGGCCTCTTCCACGATAATTTCCTTCCGTCTGGCGTAGGCCTTAATGTCCTTGACCCCCGACTCGATGACCAGCGGAAAAGCGTAGTTATTGTAATCCAGCCCTTCGGCCTGGGAAAAGCGTTTATGCCGTGTTTGCAGGCTTGCCTGGGTATAGGCCTGGGCCAGCTCCCGCCGCTTAAGCAGATTTTTCCCGCTTTCCCGGAACTGCACCGCCGCCATGGCGGCGTTGACCCCGGGAAGCAGAAATTCCGGGGGCAGCTCCCCCATCCCCCGGAGCAGCGCCGCGTCTTTGCGGTTCATGGCAAAGAGAAGGGCCCCCCCGCCGGCGGTGATCATGTCCCGCTCCTCAAGCCCCAGGATGGTAAAATTCCCCGCTGTACCGGCCTTTTTTTCCCCCCACAGGGCGCCGAAACTCTGAGAAGCGTCCTCAATCACCGGGACGCCCAGTTCGGCGGCAAGATCCGGGGAGGGCATATATCCAAGGGAATGGGTGATCACCGCGCAGAGGGGACGGGAACCCATCAATACTTCGATTTTCTGTTCCGCCGCCAGCGGGGTATCCTCACCGGTGTCGCAGTACAGGGGCAGAAGCCCCAGGCTGCGTATCACCCTATCATAATACAGGGGCGCCAGGGCGGAGATGATCACCCCTTGAGCGTTTCCGTCCCCCGAAGCGCCGGCCTTGAGCGTTTCCAGGGCAAGCTGAAGGGCAAAGGCCGGGGTCCTGAGGGCAAGGCAATAGTCAAAGGCAAAATGTTCCTTCGCGGTATGGACTAGAAACTGGGTATGTTCACCGGGGCCAAGGCTGTCTTCCACCATGGCGGTCAGGACCGCATCCATCTCCTTCCTGCGCACGGTCGGAGAATAGACCTCTATCTTCATGATCTGATATTAACAGAAAAAAACAAAGAATACTACCGCGGCCGTGAATTTGGACCGGTAAACCCAAAGCCCCGGTGTATGACATACCGGGAAAATGGGTTACAATGGCCGGCGGAGGCTTACATGAACAAACTGCTGGTTCTTTTTATGGGCATGGCCGCCGTCAATGGCTTTGGGGCGGAATCCGTTTTTTCGTATAAAGTCGGAAACTTTGAGGTGTATATGCTGGTGGAGAATACAAGCCCCGGCAGGGATCAGATCCTGATCGGCGCCGACGAAGCGTTAAAGCGCCGCTACCTTCCCCGGGATTTCCTCTCGGAGGTTAACACCTTCCTCTTAAGGGGGGCGGGCCGTAACGTGCTGGTAGACACGGGTTTCGGCGGGGCGGTTTTTGAAAGCATGAAGAAGCTGGGCGTAAATCCCGCCGACGTGGACGCGGTACTCCTCACCCACATGCACGGCGATCATATCGGGGGGCTTGCCAGGGACGGAAAGGCCCTGTTTCCCAAAGCCCTTGTTTACGTGGCCGAACAGGAACGGGAATACTGGACGAGAACCCAGGTAAACCGGGGGGCCGTCGCGGCCCTTGCCCCCTACGGCAACAGGGTCCGTACCTTCAGGCCCGGAGCCCTCGGGGCGGCCCTTGAGGAACTCCTGCCGGGCATTACGGCCATTGCAGCCTTCGGCCATACGCCGGGGCATACGGTTTTCCTTGTCCAAAACGGGGACGCGAAACTCCTTATCTGGGGGGACCTTATGCATGTCCAGGACCTGCAGTTTCCCCGGCCGGATATTTCGGTAAGCTACGACACCGACCCGGCGATGGCCGCCGAATCCAGAAAGAAGATCCTGGAATACGCCGCGCGGAACAAGATACCCGTCGCCGGGATGCACCTCCTCTTTCCCGCCATAGGAACGGTAAGTCCCGGCGGCGAGGGCGGTTACCGGTGGTCCCCCGCCGAATAGGCGCTCCCATGTATTCCTCCCCGGTCCTGCTCCTTAAAAGCCGTCCCCTCCGCTGTAGAGAGGGCCTTGTCCTGCGGGGCGCTTTAACCGGGGAGGCGAAAAGTAGAAAAAGGGGGGCGCGGGCCCCGGTACACTTACACCCCGCCCCGACGGCGGCCTTTGAGGGCCGTTCCGGGAGTGTTCCCGAATCATTGGGGACTCATCCCGAATGGTTGGGGACTCATCCCGGATCATTCGGGAATGTTCCCTAATCGTTGGAGAGCGTTCCCCCGAAGGGATTACAGGCGGTTTCGGGGATAGTTCCGCGGGGAAGATTAAGAAAGATACGCTGCTATCCGGCGGCGGACAGGGGGCCGCAGGGAAAGCTCGGGGGCTTTTTGTCCGGGGCTTCCCCTTTGTCCGTGGTTCCCCCTAGCGGTCAAAGAGGG
>JAISRD010000232.1 GCA_031273835.1 Treponema sp.
AAGCGTTTTGAGGAGGTCCCCCTCAAGATCTTTTCGGACCCCAACTACTACAAGGCCGCCCTTTCGGGGGAGGGTCCCGGCGCCCAGCGGGTCCACACGATCCTGCAAAAATATGTAAACACCAAGGACCCCAAGGACCGCAGCGTATACCGCCAGCAGATTACCACGGCGTTCTGGGATTTTATGGGCAATATTGCCCGTAAGTCCCCGGGCAGGCTGCCGGATCACAAGAAATTCCTGCTCCGCTTTAACATACTGCATCCCACCTTCCTCAGCCCCGAGGACAGGGATTTTTTTGCATCCCTGGTGGTCAATAACGAACTCAACCAGCCCATTTATTATCTGGACGAGTGGCTCAAAAATGTGGGGACCGGGGTTATACGGAATTCCGCCACCGACGAGGTACGGGTCGCGAAAAACAATACCCAGGTGCACCTCCAGCAGCTTATGGAGAAGGCCCTCGGTAAAAGGGACGGCGCCCGGATCCTGCTCAAAGCCAAGGATCAGGAGCGCATAGACATGGAAGAGGTCCTCAGGGGCAGGGTTAAGGACCTGACGGATCATTATTTCCTGGAGGGCCTTCCGGATATCAATTCCTGCTATACCGATGTTCAAAAAAGGCTCTTTGTCGATGTTCAGGAACTCTTAAAGAACCTGCTTAAGCTCGACCGTGAACTGGATCTGCTTCTGCGGGATTATTCCGATGCCGACGGGGATGTAAAAACGCTGGAGACAAAGCTTGAGGAGGAAGGGGGGGCCGTTCAGGTAGACGTACAGGCGGTGGGAACCGAATTTGAAACGATACGGCAGATGGCGAAAATGACCATAGGCCGACAGGGGAACCATTTCCCTATTTTAACCGGCGAATATTTCCACTGTAACCCCAATGACATAGCTTTCAGGGAAAATGTTATTTCCCTGATGGCCAGGATTGAAAGCATAGACCCCGAAGCGTTCTGCCGGTCCTACAAAAACCGCCTGAACCGCATCATTCCCTATGTGATCCTCATACCCTGTTACGGGGATTTGGGGGTCTGCTGGGAGCCCTTTGACCGCTTTAACCGGGCCACCAGCCGGGGCCGCATCGCCCTGCCTATGTATCCCAAAAATTTAATGACCGCCCTGCTTTCCGCCGTGGGGGATCTCCGCTGGCAGGTGGCCAAAGAAAAGGCGTCCTACTACTGGATGGAAGAGGGGCTCACGGGGAACTACTACCAGTGGTTCCAAAAAATGAAACTCAAAGGGGACCTTAAGGAAACCTTTATCGGCGATTATATTACCTGGATGACCAAGGAAAGCGAAGCCATACAGAAGCTTGATAAGGAAGTACGGGGCATTTTCTGGCGCCATATTCCCTTCTCCCAGCCCATCAAGGATAAGCTTCGGGACCGCAGCTACGCATACCAGGATCTGTACCAGCGGGACATCAACCGCAGTATGTCCGACGGCTATTGAGGCGGCGCGTCTTTTTTCCGGGATCTGAAGATCGTATACAAGAGCAGCAGGCCGAAGATAACCACCGAGGAATCGGCGATATTAAAGGTCGGAAACCGGGAAAAGCCCAGGAAGCCGTAAAAGTTGACGCTGATAAAATCCACCACCCCGTCGGGCCGGAAGATCCGGTCGATAAGATTTCCGGCCCCGCCGCCGAGTATGCCCGCCACGCACCAGCGCTGGAGGGGGCTGAATTCATCGGACCTGAAATAGTAGGCCACCAAAAATATCAGCACCCCGATGGGAAGGATGATAAACAGGGCGGGCCGTATCATATCGGGCAGATTGTGCCCTATGCTGAAGGCGATGGCCTTGTTCCGTACATGGTAGAATTCAATAAACCGGTTGCCGAAAAGATCCTTTATAAAGGAATTCTGGGGCCAGTTGGCGGCGATAAAAGACTTTACCCATTGGTCGAAAAATATAACCGCGGCGGTAAGCAAAAAGGGCGGCAGTTTTTTTACGGCGCTGTTCTTTTGTTCCAAAGCTCTCTCCTCTGTTTTTGTAGTCCCGTTATGTATGGTCCGGCTATAGTCCCGTGGGTACGTCGATAAATTCCACATCAATATTAAACCGGGCGGCGCATTCTTCCATTACCCTGCGGACCCCCCACACTTCGGTAGAATAGTGCCCCCCGGCTATTATATTAAGACGGGCCTCCAGGGCTTCGTGGTATACCGCGTGGGACATCTCGCCGGTAACGTAGAGATCCGCCCCCTCCTCCGCGGCCTGTACCGCCTCCCGGGCCCCGCCGCCGGAAATGACCGCGCAGCTTTTGTTTTGCTCAGCGCCGAAGGGATAAAGCCCCAGGGGGGGCCTTCCCATAAAACTCACCGCCCTGGCCGCCTCGTCAAGGGTCAGGCTTTTTTTAAGCCTTCCCTTATAGCCGATTTTTCTCCCATGGTAGAGGCCGAAGGGCCGGGGATCTTCAATCCCCAGGAGCTCCGCCAGGGCGGCGTTGTTCCCCAGTTTCGGATCCTTATCCAGCGGCAGATGGACCGCGTAGAGGGCGATATTATGGTCCAGCAGGGCTTTCAGCCGGGAACGGTGGGGACCCCTGAGGGCCAGGGGCTTACCCCAGAAAAGGCCGTGGTGGACGAAGAGCATTCCGCCCCCGGCGGCAGCGCAGCGTTTGATGCTTTCCAGATTTGCGTCCACGGCAAAGACAATTTTTTTTATTTCCGAGCCGTCATTATCGGCCTGAAGGCCGTTCATGGAGGCGTCGGCGGAATCAAAGCCCTCTATATCCAAAATCGTCCTGAAAAAAGAATCCAGCGCGGAAGCGGAGACGGCGGAGGTCATGGCCTCAGTATACCCCCGCTGTCCCTTAATTGCCAGACCCTTCCGGTTTCCAGATGTATGCGGCCGTCCAAATTTGTTTTTACCAGGGGAATTTCCACGCGGGTCTCCGCCGCCGTCTCCCCGTCATGGGCCGGAAATTCCCCCTCCGCTTCTCCCCCGTTTTCGTTTTCCAGCACCAGGACGGCAAAATTGGCCATGAGGGACGCCGCCATTCCGGCGTATTCCTCCCGATCCACCAGGGCTTCCCCGGCGCCGCGGAAAAGTACGCTGTACACCGGAAAGAGCCGGGGGCTGTCCGAATAGTCAAAGGGTCCCGCTCCGGGTATCGCCGCCAGCAGGGCCGGCGCTTCGCAGACCCTCAGGGTACGGGCGATTGTCTTATAGCGGCCTGTTCCGTTTTGTAAAAACCGGTCCGACACAAGGAAAAGGCCCGGCAGCCTGATCCGGGGGACCCTCCCTATGCCGGTGATCTTCCGGGGGACCAGGGAATCCGCAAGGGCCCCGAAAAAGGGAACCGCCTTCCCTTGGAGGGGCGGCGGGGCTTCCCCCTCAAGGGAGGAGAGCAGGGGGCTTTCCACGGCAATGATCCCCTTAACCCGCCGGCAGGTCCGGATAAAATCATCGGAACCGGCAAGGCTTGTCAGCGCCGCCCCCCCAGCGCCGTAGCCGGCGAGGAATACCTGATCCCGGTCGGTTCCGGCCAGAGTGTCCTGGAAGCCCTTATTCTGGGCCAGTTCCCCAAGGAGAAATTCAATGTCCTCTTTCCTGCCTTCTTCCAGAGCCTTTCCGTAGGCATTGGCCCGGGCGTCGCGTAATCCCCTGCCCAGGGCGCCGGCAAGCCGGTAAAGGGCGGGAAGGGAAAGCCGTTCGTACCCCCCGCCGGGCTTAAGCGCCGGGGAGTCAAAGCCGGGCCGCGAATAGGTCAGCACGGTAAAACCCCGATCCCGCAGTTCCCCGCAGATCCCGTCAACCGCCTGGACGGAACCGGTAACCGGAGGCAGGAGAAACAGCAACGGCCGCGGCGGCGGGGAAAGGTCCGGCGCGGCTCCGTCCGGGCGGTAAATCCTCACCCAGAGCAGGGTATCCCGCTCCCTGTCCCGCAATTCCAGGGTTTCCACCCCGCTTAATTCCAAATCCATAGACGGGGCAAAGTACAGGGCGGTCCACAGGGAAAACGCAAAAACCGCCAGGGCCGGGACCGTATAGACAAGTCCCCTGTCCCGGTAATCATCATTCTGGAGTTTGGAAAAAAGGGCCAGAAAGGCGGGAATATTGGACAGATTGATAAAAATCGAAAAAACCAGCAGGGGTATACATTCCGGCCTGAATCCAAAGGCGGGGAATATTCCGCTTATGATGCCCAAGGCCAGCAGGGGAAGCAAAACCACCCCCTCAAGATTCCAGAGACCCTTAAAAAGGGGCCTTACCAGGTGTAAAAACAGAAAGAAAGCCGCAAAACCCTCAAGAAGTACCAGTTCCATTGCTTCCATTATAATATTGACAGGCGTCTTGCGTTAAGTGTCCGCCTATAGTACATTAGTAACTGATAGAATAAGCATCAAGAAATATATTTGGATGGGGAATTGCAATGGCCGGAGTAAGGGAATTAGTCGTTGATGAAGCAAAGATACGGAAAGCCGTACAATCGGGTATTCCGCTTACCATAACCACCTTTACCCTGCCCCATGAAATAGAGGTATACGTTGAGCAGGTCCTCACCGTTTTTCTTAAACTGGTGGGCCAGGAAAAACTTAAGGATTATGTGATTTACTGCGTCCAGGAACTGGCGGTAAACGCGAAAAAGGCCAATACCAAACGGGTGTATTTTATCGAACGGGGCCTGGATCTTGGCAATACGGAGGATTATAAGCTGGGGATGAGTACCTTCAAGGAAGATACCCTCAACAATATCATCCATTATTTGAAGCTTCAAAAGGAGAAGGGCCTTTATATCAAGCTGATCTTTCAGATTAAGAAAAACATTATTTTCCTGGAGATCCGCAACAACATCGCCATTACCAAGACCGAACTGGTCCGCATCCACGATAAGCTGGCCCGGTCCAGGCAGTTTAACAGCCTTGAGGACGCCCTCTCCCAGGTTCTTGATGATTCCGAGGGGGCCGGGCTGGGCCTGGTGATCCTGATGCTGATGCTCAAAAAGATGGGCCTCGACGAGGATTGTTTTGACATACTCGGAACCGACAAGGAAACCATAGCCCGCCTGGTGGTCCCCCTTGATAAAACAAGGCTCGAAAACCTCACGGATCTTTCCAAGACCATCGTCGATAACATAAATTCCCTGCCCCAGTTTCCGGAAAACATCATGATGGTCCAAAAGCTTATCGGAGACCCCAAATCGGAGATGACCGATATTGCCAAGCGTATTTCCATGGACCCCGCCTTTACCGCGGATCTGTTAAAAGTGGTCAATTCCGCCCAGTATATGCTTGCCAAGAAGGTGGATAACATATCCGAGGCGATCAAGATGGTGGGCATGAGGGGCATCAAGAACCTTCTTTATTCCTACGGTACCCAGAAGGTATTGGGGGACGATACAAACGAAAAACGGGCCCTTTGGGAACATTCCTACAAAACCGCCTTCTATGCCTATAACCTGGTAAAGAATTTCAAGAAGGATAAGAACCTGCTGGACGATGTCTATGTGGGCGGAATACTCCATGACATGGGAAAGATCGTCTTTGCCAATGTACATCCCGAACTGCTGGACAAGATAAGAAATTTCTGCTCCGAAAAGGGCCTCCCCAGCTCCACCTTTGAAGATCTGTCCGCGGGGATGAACCACGCGGAAATAGGGGCCATGATTGCGGAAAAGTGGAATTTCCCCGATCAGCTGGTCCACGCGATACGCTTTCATCACGATCCTACCCAATGTGCGCCGGAAGAAAAGGACCTGGTCTATTCGGTTTACCTGGCAAATATGCTCTGCGAATATGAAAACGGCGCCGTTACCTTTGATCAATTTGAGATTCTTGCGCTGGACAACTTTAACATCAGTTCCCGAAAGCAGATCGACGCACTTCTGGAACATTTTTCAACGGGATTCAAGAAAGAACAGCAGCGGAGCTGATTTAACATAATAACCACTGCTCCCCCCCTTGAACCCCGCGGGGACTTGTGTATACCATACCGCAATGAATCCACTTGCGGAAGAACTCAATTCGGTTTTAGAGGGAACCGCGGCGGGACGGCTCCTTTCCGGCCTGGGCCGCCGCCTCTTTTTCCCCAAGGGCATTATTGCCCAAGCGGCGGAGGCAAAACAGCTTGCCCCTGAAAAGAACGCCACCATAGGGATGGCCTTTAGCCGCGGCCGGCCCCTGATCCTTTCGCCCGTCGCGGAAAGTATGCCCACCCTAAGCCCCAAAGAAGCGGTTACCTATGCGCCCACGGCGGGCTTTGAGCCGGTCCGCCGGGCATGGAAGGAACTGCTGATCCAAAAAAACCCCTCCCTTAACCCGGCGTGTATGTCCCTCCCGGCGGTGGTTCCGGGAATTACCGCGGGGATCTCCTATGCGGCGGACCTCTTTCTTGACGAGGGGGTCCCCATCCTTGTAAGCGATCCCTGCTGGGAAAACTACGGCCTTATCTTTACCGAACGCCGGGGAGCGGAACTGCGGTGCGTCCCCTTTTTCGGCGGTCCGGCGGCGGGGGAAACTCCGGGGCTTAATATTCCCGCCATAGCCGCCGCCCTCAGGGAAGAAGCAAAAACCGGGACCGTCAGGATCATCCTTAACTTTCCCAATAACCCTTCGGGATATTCCCCCGGCCGGGCCGAAGCGGAGGCCCTCACCGGCCTTATCCGGGAAAGCGCCGAAGGGGGCGCCGACGTATTGGTTATCTGCGACGACGCGTATTTCGGCCTTTTCTATGAGGAAACCATCTGCCGGGAGTCCCTTTTCGCCGCCCTGGCGTCCCTCCACGAACGGGTGCTGGCGGTAAAGGTAGACGGCCCCACCAAAGAAGACTATGTGTGGGGGCTGCGTATGGGCTTTCTCAGCTTCGGTTCCCTGGGGCTGGGGGAGGGGCACTATGAAGCGCTGGTGAAAAAGCTTATGGGGGCGATACGCTCGTCGGTATCCTGCTCCAATTCCCCGGCCCAGCACCTGATGCTTAAGGTCATGGAAGATCCGCGCACCGCCGGGGAAAAGGAAGCTTTTTTCAGGCTCCTCAAAGGCCGGTACAGGGCGGTCAAGGATTTTATCGGGAAGCGGGGAGACCGGGGGCCCCTTACAAGCCTGCCCTTTAATTCGGGTTATTTTATGAGTTTTCGCTGTAACGGGGTGGACGCCGAAACCCTGCGCCGCCGGCTGCTTTCCGAGCACGGTATCGGAACCATCGCCCTGGGGCCCGATTACCTGCGGGTGGCCTTCGCGGCCCTGGAAGAAGAGCAGATCCCCGAAATCTACCGGGCGATCTACGACACGGCGGATAAATTAAGGTAAGGGGGTAGAGCCGGTCAGCTTCCGACCAGGTGCCGACCCACCTCGGACAGGCCGGGCGTACGGGCATAGAGGGGCATGCGGCCCTTTGAGGCCTTTTTGTCTATTTCCACCAGTTTGATGTAGAGCTCATAGATCAGGTCCGCAAAAACCTGGAGATTTGACGCGAAATTATTTATCGCCATGTCCTTGAGCACCTTGTCCTGGCCCGTCATGTCGATACGGCCCGCTATCCGGTGCCGCAGTCCCGGGACCAAGTCCCGGCGGACCGCCGCCACAAAACTGGCGGCGGCCATGATCTGGGCGTACAGTTCATCCAGCGGAAACCCCTGGTTCTGGGTCGTTCCCGTCAAAACTTCGATAAAATCCCAAGTTTGGTTGTCCAGGGGCAGTTGAAGCAGCGCGGGCCTGATAAACCGGTTGGAAATATTCGTCCGGTAATGTTCCCCTATCCGTTCAACGAGCCTGGTTATAACAGCGTCATAAACTTGCACTGTTTAATTCTATTCCCAATAAGGACCTTTGACAAGGTCTATAATTTTTCTCCCCAAAAGTACCGAAAATTAAGGATGAAGGAGAGTTTGTCATGAGGGTTCCGGGTATAAGCTTACCCAGCATAGGATACGCCATAAACGCCTCCCATTCGGGGCGCATGTCCCTGCCCGTATCGCCCTCGAATTATATCTACTCCCACTTTAAGCACGTTTCAGGCGTTCCCGCCCCCGACGGAAGCAGGGGCGTAACCATCACCAAGCTCAAGATCCTCGACGTCCTTATTGAGCAGCTTGGGCAGATTAAAAAACAGCCCCGGACGGCGGAATTGGATTCCGCCCCATCGGATGAGGCCATAGACGCCCTGATAAGCCAGTACGAGGGGCAGATCAAGGCGGCCAGGGCGGCAAACAGCGTCATGCCCTATATCCCCGCCCCCGCGGCCCCCTCGGGCGCCCTCTTCAGCTTGGTGGCCTAGGGGGCCCGCAAACCCGCGGTGAAAGCGCCGCGGTATCTTCCTTTTTGGCGGGCTTTATGGTACAGTGCTCCCATGAAAACCATAGGCATAGGCATCATCGGCGCGGGGTTTATGGGGAAAACCCATACCTACGGTGCCAAGACAATACCCCTCCATTACAATAATCTTCCGTTTATTCCCAAACTGGTGGGGATCTGCGACACCAATCTTGAAGCCGCCCGGCTCATGAAGGAGCAGAACGGCTTTGAATTCGCCGTTTCAGATCCCGCCGAACTGCTTGCCCGCGGTGATATCGACGCCGTTACGGTGAGTACCCCCAATGTATTTCACAGGGAACAGATACTGGCGGCCCTGGCGGCGGGGAAACATGTGTACTGCGACAAGCCCCTGGCGGCGGGCTATGCCGAAGCGCTGGAACTGGTCGAGGCCCGGCGCAAATCCGGCCTTATCGCCCAGGTGAACCATCAGTTCCGCTGTTTTCCCGCGGTGATCCGGGCGAAGCAGCTCATCGCCGAAGGCAGAATCGGGAATATCATGAGTTTCCACGGGGCCTACCTTCACTCGGGGTCCATCGACAAAGATAAACCCATAGGCTGGAAACAGGACAAGGCCATGGGCGGCGGCGGGGTCCTCTTTGACCTGGGCTCCCACATCCTTGATCTGCTCCACAGCCTCCTGGGGGATTTTACCGGGCTTTTCGCCTCCACCCGCATACTCTACCCGCAGCGGCCCGACTCCAGGGGCGAAATGGTCAGGATCAGCGCCGACGATTCGGCCTGGATACTCCTCAAGCTTCCCTGCGGGGCCCAGGGCCTGGTGGAGGCCTCAAAAATCCATACGGGAACCAACGACGATCTTAACTTTGAGATCTACGGCGACAGGGGGGCCCTGCGCTTTGATTCCAATTACCCCAACTGGCTGGAATTTTTCGACAATACCCGGCCGGAAACAGCCCTGGGGGGCGAGCGGGGTTACACCCGGATTGAAACCATGTCGGCCTTTGAAAAGCCCGGCGGATCCTTCCCGCCGGGAAAATTCCCC
>JAISRD010000064.1 GCA_031273835.1 Treponema sp.
CCGTACCCTCCCTGAATGAAGAACGGCACCTGGTAATTATCAGGCGGCCCCCCGGCGTCCGGTAATTATTCCCCGCCGCAGAAGGATTTCCTGAGGAAGTCCAAATCCAATTCGGGGTAGACCGGGAAACGGCCGAGGAGTTTCTTAACCCGGTCCCGGACCTCGGCCTTGACCGTTTCCGCTATGACGTACTTGGTTTTACTGAATTTCGCCGGGTCCTTCGGGTCCCGGACCGGGGCGGTGTTTTTAAGGACCAGGGCGATAAGTTCCCCGGTTTCCTCAAGCTCGGCCCCGCCCATGCCGAGGCTGGTAACCGCGGCGGTTCCGATACGGAGCCCCGATGTATACCAGGGGCCGTTGGGATCATCGGGGAGGCTGTTGCGGTTCACCGTGATGTTACATTCGTGGAGGGCGCTTTCCGCCTGCCGCCCGGTAATCGGCCCGGCGGGCCCCTTGAGTTCATCAACATTGATAAGGATGAGGTGATTATCCGTGCCCCCCGTTAGAACCCTAAGGCCCCCCTTTATGCAGGAAGCCGCCAGGGTCCGGCAGTTTTCCACAATACGCCGGGCATAAACGCGGAAGTCCTCCCGGGAGGCTTCCTTAAAAGCCACGGCCTTTGCCGCGATAATGTGGGGCAGCGGGCCGCCCATGGTAAGGGGGCAGCCCTTGTCCAGGGCCTCCGCGAATTCTTTTTTTGCCAGCACCAGCCCCGCCCGGGGGCCCCGCAGCGTCTTGTGGGTGGTACTGGTAACCACATGGGCGTGGGCCACGGGGTCGAAGTCGCCCTCAAAAACCTTGCCCGCCACGAGGCCCGCAAAGTGGGCCATGTCCACCATAAAGACCGCCCCGGCCCTGTCGGCGATTTCCCGCATCCGCCTGAAGTTGATCTTCCGGGGATAGGCGGAATAGCCCGCGAGGAGTATCAGGGGTTTTATGTCCAGGGCCTGCTCCTCAATTTTTTCGTAGTCCAGAAGCCCCGTTTCCGGGGAAACCGAGTAGCTGTGAACGTCGAACATACGGCTTGAGAGGTTGTAACGGTAACCGTGGGTAAGGTGGCCCCCCGAATAGTAATCGAGCCCCAGGAGTTTTTGATTCCCCAGCAGCTCCTTAAGTTCCTTCCACTGGGGGCCGCTCAGTTTGTAGAGATTGGTTTCCCCGTATTTTTCCAGCGCGGGATTCTCGACCCTGACGGTAAGGATGGCCCAGTATGCCAGCACATTGGCGTCCGCCCCGCAATGGGGCTGCACATTGGCGTACTCGGCGCCGAAGAGCCTGCGGGCTTCCCCGGCGGCGTCAAGCTCCACGGCGTCGACATTTTCATTCCCCGCATAGAAGCGGTGGCCGGGCTTGCCTTCGGCGTATTTGTCGGTCAGGAGGTTTCCCATGGCGAGCTGCACCGGGAAGGAACAGTAGTTTTCGCTGGCGATAAGTTTTATGCGCCGCCGCTGGTTTTCCAGTTCCCGGACGACGGAAGCCGCCGTCTCCGGGGCGATTTTGGCAACTTCGGTTAAATTGCACAGATAGGCCAGAAAAGCGGTATTGATCGTTTCAGGAGCGGCGGAAGCCAGGTATTCGGCCACAGGGTTATTGACGGCGGCATTGGTATTGGTACTGATACTATCGATCACAGGTAACTCCGGTTGTTTTGCCCCCAGCATACCCGGAAAAAGCGGGAAATTTCAAGGGCGCCCGGCACGGAACGCGCCTCATCGTTCATTGGGAAATATACAGATGATCCCCCTCGCAGAGTTTACGAAAGGTAGAAGGGGGTACGCCGGTTTCTTCCTTAAAGACCTTGGTAAAATAATTGTAATCCCAAATTCCAACCTGGCAGGCGATCTCAAAGACCGGCTGTTTCCCCGACTGGAGCAGCTGCTTGGCCCGTTCAATGCGGATGTCCCGGATCAATTCGCTTACCGACCGGTGAAAATCCCGCTTAACGGCCTTACAGAGCGTTGTTTTACCGACGCCGAATTTCCGGGTAATTTCAGGGAGCGGCAGGGGCTTGTCCAGGTTTGCCCGGATATATTTTTCCACCCGGATGGAAAGGGGCTCATTTTGTATGCGGATATAATTATCAAGCCATACATAGTTGGCGAAGGCCTGAAGAAGATTCGCGCCGGCCCGGAGGCTGTCCATCTTTACCACCGGCAGCTTTAAGACCGTCTCCTTTAGGCGGGACAGGTTGAGGGACAGCGGCGTGGTCCTCCGGCGTATGTCCTCCCACTGCCGTTCCGCCGGACCGCCGGCCAATAAGAGCTGGCCTATCATGAGATACCCTATCCGTTCTTCCCCGGCGGTGATAATGGGGGCGATCATCTCCGTAAGTCCCGCGTGGCATTGGTATGTGTAGGGCCCCTTATGCCGGGTAGCGTGCTGGAAGGCGTCGCGGTCGCATTTTTTGCAGGCGTCATCCCCCTTTTTGACGGTCCGAATCAGGGTACAGTAATCGCTTAAGGCGGCGGGGTAGGCGAGTATTTCTTTTCCCGATATGTCAAAAAAGCCGACCCGTACCTTGGCAAGGGTATAGAAACTTTGGAGCAGGTTCAGCATCTTGCTTTGATTCAAAATTGTTTCCATGCTATGATTCAATCCCCCCTGAAACCCCTTTTAAAAGCCGTCATACGAACAATATTTCTATTATGCGAACAATATATACTATTCCGGCGGCGGCTTCAAGGTAATAATAATTCCGTTATCCGTCGGCGTCAAAAAAACGGCGCGGGATAAACGGGAGAGCATTATTGATGGACCGCAGGGAAATTGTCCATAACGCGCTGGACCACAAAAATACAACGCCAATCCCGTATCATATGGAATTTACCCATCAGGCGCTGGAACGGCTGATTAAGGCCACCGGCGACAGCGATATTGAAAACACCATAGGAAGCTACCTCCACTATACCCAGTATTGGGGCTGGCCCGCGGAACTGGCGGACAGGCCCGATCATTTTAAGGACGAATTCGGCGTTGTATGGAACCGCAGGGTGGATAAAGATATCGGCGTGGTGGAGGACCCCCAGATCAGGGACCTGGAGGAAAACGGTTACCGCTTCCCCGACCCCGATATACCCCGTCTTCGCCGGGACATAGAGGGCCTTTTATCCGGCCGGGGGGACCGTTTTACCTTTATGGGTTTCGGCTTCTGTATGTTTGAACGCTGCTGGAGCCTTATGGGTATGGAGAACGTACTGGTCTCCATGATTAGCTGCCCGGACGAACTGGAACGGTTCTTTGACCGGATATGTGATTATTTTCTTGTTTTGGTGGACATTGCCCTTGAATACGATGTGGACGGCATCTACTTTGGGGATGACTGGGGCCAGCAGAAGGGGCTTATCATGGGTCCTGAAAAATGGCGCCGTTTTATAAAACCCCGGATGGCCCGGCTCTACGGGCGGGTCAAGGCCAGGGGTAAGTATGTCATTCAGCATTCCTGCGGGGACTGTCATGAAATTTTGCCGGATCTTATCGAGATAGGCCTTGACTGTTATCAGACTTTTCAGCCGGAGATATACGATATTGCGGAGGTAAAGCGTCTTTACGGGGACAAGCTTGCCTTTTGGGGCGCCGTATCCACCCAGCAAATTTTATCCCGGTGTACGCCGGAACAGGTACAGCAGGAGATTGTCCGGGTGGTGAATATTTTGCGTACCAACGGGGGGCTTATCATCGCCCCGACCCACGCGCTGCCCTACGATGTTCCGGCGGAAAATATTTTAGCCATGGCGGAGGTTTTCCAAAACCAGGACCGGTTTTTTTAGGGAACCTT